>JAEZHR010000064.1 GCA_023416415.1 Pseudomonadota bacterium | reverse complement strand
GTAATATTCTCGCTTCGACATGTGTCGGCACCATGATAAACGCAAAAACGCCGAGTGGAGCGCCGCTGGCGGAAAACGCGGCCACTCCTGCTCGGCGGGACGATCACGGCTCCCGCCGTGATACGTGGACCATTATTATTTGTCCTTCACTTCCTTGAAGTCGGCGTCAACCACGTCCTCGTCCTTGGACCCGCCGGACCCGCCGCCCGCCTCGGCGCCACCGGCGCCGCCTGCTGTTCCAGCCGCACCGGCCGCACCAGCTGCACCGGCCTGCTGCGCCTGGGCATCAGCGTACATCTTTTCGCCGAGCTTCTGGGCTGCCGTCGACAGCGCCGACACCTTGGCATCAATCGCGGCCTTGTCGTTGCCCTTCAGGGCTTCTTCCAGGTCCTTGATCGAAGCTTCGATTGCATCCTTCTCGCCGGCATCGAGCTTGTCGCCATATTCGCCCAGCGCCTTGCGGGTCGAATGCACCAGCGCGTCGCCCTGGTTTCGGGCGTCGGCCAGTTCCTTGAGCTTCTTGTCCTCGTCGGCGTACAACTCGGCATCCTTCACCATCTTCTGGATTTCCGCTTCGGTCAGACCCGAGTTGGCCTTGATGGTGATCTTGTTTTCCTTGCCCGAAGCCTTGTCCTTGGCGCCAACGTGCAAGATGCCGTTGGCGTCGATGTCGAAGGTGACTTCGATCTGCGGCACGCCGCGCGGTGCCGGCGGAATGCCTTCCAGATTGAACTCGCCGAGCAGCTTGTTGCCGCTCGCCATTTCACGCTCGCCCTGATAAACCTTGATGGTCACTGCAGGCTGGTTGTCGTCGGCGGTCGAGAACACCTGGCTGAACTTGGTCGGGATCGTGGTGTTCTTCTGGATCATCTTGGTCATCACGCCGCCCAGGGTTTCAATGCCCAACGACAGCGGCGTCACGTCCAGCAGCAGCAGGTCCTTGCGATCACCGGACAGCACCGAACCCTGGATCGCAGCACCCACAGCCACGGCTTCATCGGGGTTGACGTCCTTGCGCGGTTCGCGGCCGAAGAATTCCTTGACCTTTTCCTGCACCATCGGCATGCGGGTCTGGCCGCCGACCAGAATCACATCCTGGATGTCGGAGACCTTGATGCCGGCATCCTTGATCGCGGTGCGGCATGGCTCGATCGTACGCTCGATCAGGTCCTCGACCAGCGATTCCAGCTTGGCACGCGTGATCCTCATGGTCAGGTGCACCGGGGCGCCATTGGCCATGGCGATATACGGTTCGTTGATCTCGGTCTGCTGCGAAGACGACAGTTCGATCTTGGCACGCTCGGCCGCAGCCTTGATGCGCTGCAGGGCAATGGGGTCCTTGGACAGGTCGAGGCCGTTGACCTTCTTGAACTCGTCGATGATGTAGTCGATCAGACGCTGGTCGAAATCTTCACCGCCGAGGAAGGTGTCACCGTTCGTCGACAGCACCTCGAACTGCATTTCGCCTTCCACGTCGGCGATCTCGATGATGGAAACGTCGAAAGTGCCGCCGCCGAGGTCATACACGGCGATCTTGCGGTCACCCTTGCCGCTCTTGTCCAGACCGAAGGCCAGGGCGGCTGCAGTCGGTTCGTTGATGATGCGCTTGACGTCCAGGCCAGCGATGCGTCCTGCATCCTTGGTCGCCTGGCGCTGTGCGTCGTTGAAATAGGCCGGTACCGTGATCACGGCTTCGGTGACTTCTTCGCCGAGGTAGTCTTCCGCCGTCTTTTTCATCTTGCGCAGAACTTCGGCCGATACCTGCGGCGGTGCGAGCTTCTTGCCGCGCACCTCGATCCAGGCATCGCCATTGTCGGCGGCCACGATCTGGTAAGGCATCAGGTTGATGTCCTTTTGCACTTCCGGCTCGCTGAACTTGCGGCCGATCAGGCGCTTGGCCGCGAAAATCGTGTTCTTCGGATTCGTGACCGCCTGGCGCTTGGCCGGCGCTCCGACCAGAATCTCACCGTCTTCCTGGTACGCGACGACAGAAGGCGTTGTGCGCGAGCCTTCCGAGTTCTCTATCACTTTCGGCTGGCCGCCTTCCATGACGGCGACGCAGGAGTTGGTGGTGCCGAGGTCGATGCCAATGATCTTGCCCATGATGTGTGTCCTTTATGTCCTGTTGGAAGCTGAAGTTTTTATAGATTTAATATGCGGAGCAACAGGCGGCTTTCAAGCGCACCATCGGCCCCTTCATGCAGTTCATTGCGCCACCGTCACCAGCGCCGGGCGCAGCAGACGATCGGCGATCATGTAGCCCTTCTGGAGAACGGTAACGACGGTGTTCGCCTCCTGCTCGGCCGGCACCACCGAAATCGCCTGATGCTTCATCGGATCGAGCTTTTCGCCCGGAGCCGGGTTGATCTCCATCAAACGATTGCGCTCGAACGCCGAATTGAGCTGCTTGAGCGTCATTTCCACGCCCTCCTTCAGTGCCTCGACCGAAGGGGTATCGAGCTTCAATGCCATCTCGAGACTATCCTTGACCGGCACCAGCGCCTCGGCAAATCCTTCAATGGCAAATTTGTGGGCCTTTGCAACGTCCTCCTGGCCACGACGGCGGATATTCTCCGCATCGGCCTTGGCACGCAGGCATGCATCCTGCAATTCGGCAACCCTGGCCTCCGCCTCGGCAAGCCTGCCTTCCAGCGCGGCTTCGCTTGAGGACGGACCGTTCTCCGCAGATCCGGAAGCAGCGCCTTGCTCCGTCGGCTCCGCCTGCTCCTTCCGTTCAACTTGATTAGCCTGCTCCGCCTGTTCGGTGCGTGCGGTCTGTTCCTGCACCTTTTCCTGTTCTTGCATCGCTAAAATCTCCCAGATTCCAATGACTTGTTGCTCATTGGCTCAGTAAATGAGGTCCTCGCCCTGGTTTTCAAGGGCTTTCCCGAGCTTGTTTCCGAGATCTATCTGGGCGCTCCCAAGCTGGCTGCGCGCGCTGCCGAGGCCTGCACATACTGCGTATCCGGCGGGCTTTGGGTCGGCCAGCCCGCTAGGTGTTGCTCGGCAATGTCAGCCAGAGCGGAGATCCATGCCGGCGCGGCGTTCAGGCAGGGAATGTAGTGGAAATGATTGCCGCCACCGGCGAGGAAGGCCTGCCGACCTTCCATGGCGATTTCTTCCAGGGTTTCAATACAGTCACTGGTGAAGCCGGGGCACATCACGTCGACCCGTTCCACCCCCTCGCGCCCGAGCTTCTCCAGCGTCGGCTCCGTGTAGGGTTGCAGCCACTCGGCCTTGCCGAAGCGCGACTGGTAGGTGACCAGATATTGCTCGGAAGACAACCCTAACGCCTCACCGAGCAAACGGCCGGTCTTCTGGCATTCACAATGGTATGGGTCGCCCAGCAGCAATGTGCGCTTGGGCACGCCATGAAAGCTCATCACCAGCCGGTCCGGCCTGCCGTGCACCTGCCAGTGCGCCTGCACGGTCTGCCTGAGCGCCTCGATGTAGCCGGCGTGATCGTGATAGTGCTTGACCATGCGCAACTCGGGCTGGTTGCGCCAGCGCGAGAAATGCCGGAACACGACATCGGCAACCGAGGCCGTCGTGGTGCCGGAATACTGGGGATAGGCAGGCAGGATCAGGAGGCGATCAACGCCATCCGCCTTCAGTGCATCGAGTACCTGCGGCAGCCCCGGATTGCCGTAACGCATGGCCAGCCGAACCTCCAGCTTGTGGCCGCGCGCGGCCATGGCCTCGCGCAGCAGCACGGTCTGCCGTTCGCTGTGCACGCGCAGCGGCGACCCTTCGTCCATCCAGATCGTGGCGTACTTGGCCGCCGATTGCTTGGACCGGAACGGCAGGATCGCGCCGTAAAGGATAGGAAGCCACAGTGCGCGCGGAATCTCGACCACGCGCCGATCGGACAGAAATTCCTTCAGATAGCGACGCAGTGCGGGCGCAGTCGGCGCGTCCGGAGTCCCGAGATTGACGAGCACGATGGCCGTGCGCGCAACGTTGCCGTGCGTGTACTCGGGTTCTTTAGAAAAAGACATGGGGACAATGAATCAGGATGCCAGCAACTCGCGCGCATGCTTTCGCGTGGTGGCCGTGATTTCCAGCCCGCCCAGCATGCGCGCGATCTCCTCCACGCGCGCCTTGGTATCGAGCGTTTCGATATGCGACAACGTGCGGCCGTCGACGCTCCGCTTGGCCACCTGAAAATGCTGGTTGGCCTGACTGGCCACTTGCGGCAGATGGGTCACGCACAACACCTGGCGCATGCTGCCCAAGCGGCGCAGAAGGCGTCCGACCACTTCAGCCACGGCGCCACCGATGCCGCTGTCGACTTCGTCGAAGATCAGGGTCGGGGTCGTGGTCGCCGTGGATGCGATCACGGAGATCGCAAGCGAAATGCGCGCCAGTTCGCCGCCGGATGCGACCTTGGCAAGCGGGCGCGGCGTGGTGCCGGCATGGCCGGCAACGAGGAATTCGACCTGCTCCAGGCCATGGGCCGTCGCTTCACCGGGATGCAATGCGACTTCAAACCGGCCGCCGGCCATGCTCAAGTCCTGCATCGCCATCGTGACCGCTTCCGACAACGTACGTGCCGCCTTCGCACGGGCCGACGAAAGCTTGCGCGCGACGGACATGTACGCATCCTGCAACTTCCTCTCCTGGGCACGTAGCGCCTCGAGATCGCTGGCATCGGCCAGCTGGCGCAATGCGGTCGTCAGCCGCTCGTGTTCGGCCGGCAGGTCTTCTGGCTGGACATGGAACTTGCGCGCAGTGGAGTGCAGCGCATCCATGCGCGCCTCGACTTCGCTCAGACGTGCCGGGTCGAGCTCGACGCGTGCCAGGTAATCGTTGAGCATGTACACGGCTTCCTGCAACTGGATGCGGGCCGGTTCCAGCGTGTCGAGCACCGGCTGCAGCGCGCTGTCCACGTCCGTCAGCTTGCCCAGCCTTGTCGTCAGCATGGACAAACGCGACAGCATCGCACCGTCCTCGGACTCCGAAATCGCATCCAGCGCTTCCTGCGCGCCCTCGATCAGGCTGGCGGCATGCGACAGCCGGCTGTGCTCGTTGCTGACTTCGGCCCATTCGCCCGATTTGGGCGCAAGCTTGTCGAGCTCACTCACCTGCCATTCCAGACGTTCGCGTTCAAGAAGCACGTTCTTCGCGTCGGTCTCGAACTGTTCACGCTGCTTCGCCAGCGCCCGCCAAGCCTTCCAGGCCTGTGCGACCTCCCGGCCCTGCTCCAGCAATCCGGCCTGGCCGTCGAGCAGTTGACGCTGGGCGTCGATTCGCAGCAGAGACTGGTGCGCATGCTGGCCGTGGATGTCGATAAGCATTTCGCCCGCTTCGCGCAACTGGGTGACTGTGGCCGTGCTGCCATTGACAAAGGCGCGCGAACGGCCGCCATTGTCGATCACGCGTCGCAGCAGGACGCCGCCCTCATCGGTGTCGAATCCGTTTTCTTCGAGCCAGGCCGATACTTCCGGGGTCGCGGCAAAGTCGGCGCTGATCTCGGCCTTGTGGGCACCTTCGCGAATCACGCTCGCGTCAGCGCGCCCCCCCAGAGCCAGTGCCAAGGCATCAATCAGGATCGACTTGCCTGCGCCAGTCTCGCCGGTGAAAACGGTAAAGCCGGGCGCGAAATCAATCTCGATCGCCTCGACGATCACGAAATCCCGGATGGAAAGTGTGCGCAGCATGTGGATTGACGAACGGACAGGGTGGCAACAACGACAAGGCCGCTATTTTAACTGCCCGGTCACGGATGGATATTCATGCCAGTGCAACTTCTCGCGCAACGTGTCGTAGTAGCTCCAGCCCTGAGGGTGGAGGAAGGTAATCGTGTGGCGCGAGCGCCGCACCACGATGCGGTCGTGGTGCTGCAAATGCGCGAGCGACTGCATGTCGAAGTTCACGCTGATATCGCGGCCGCCCATGATTTCGATCTCGATGACACTTGCATCCGGCAGCACGATCGAGCGATTCGACAAGGCATGCGGCGCAATCGGTACCAGCACGATCCCGGCAAGACTCGGATGCAGCAGCGGCCCGCCAGCCGACAGCGCGTATGCGGTGGAACCGGTTGGCGTGGCGACGATCAGTCCGTCGGAGCGCTGGTTGTACATGAAGCGCCCGTCGACTTCGACCTTCAGCTCGGTCATGCCTGAAGTCGCTCCGCGCGAGACGACCACGTCGTTGAAGGCCAGGGCCTCGAAAATGCGCTTTCCCTCGCGCTGCACCTCGGCCTTGAGCAAGCTGCGCCGCTCCGATTCGAGCTTTCCGCTGAACATGTCGGCCAGCGCATCAAGCATCGCATCTTGGGTGATATCGGTCATGAAACCGAGCCGCCCCTGGTTGATGCCAATGACCGGCACGTCAAAGGGCGCAAGCTGGCGCGCAATGCCGAGCATCGTGCCATCGCCGCCGACGACCACTGCCACGTCGGCATGGCGGCCGATCTCTTCGGGGGTCATGGTGACGACCTCGGCCCCCAGCTGGAGATTCTGCGCCGTGTCACGCTCGAACACGACACGGCGCCCGGTTTGGTGCAGAAAGGCGGTCAGTTCGGACAGCGTGTTATCGATGCCTGCAGCCATGCGCTTGCCGATGATGGCAACGGTTCGGATCTGCAGCGACTGAGGGGGGCGGGACGGCGACATGGGCGAGATTAGACCATAATTTGCCAATCGCTTGCCCTTCGCTTTCC
>JAEZHR010000052.1 GCA_023416415.1 Pseudomonadota bacterium | reverse complement strand
CGGATTTTTCACGGTGTTCTTGATCAAGCACACCTGGGGAAACCCTTCCATCGGATGCTTGTTCTCCGGATTCGGTCCTTGCATGATTTCCTCATCGACTCATCATCTGACGCCGGTCCGCATACCTGTCCGTGCGCGCGCAAACCAAGAGTTCGCCCAGCGCGAAAACCGACGCCCCGGCGGCGGGAGCCGAGCCGGGGCGTGATGCTGCCCGACGGGCAACAGCTTCAAGGCGAAACGAGGCGGGCTGCGTCAGGCCACGCCATAGCGGGTGCGGTATGCAGCCACCGCGTCCCGGTACTTTGCCAGCTCCTGGTCAGCGCCCGCGCCGGACAGATACTCGAACAGGTCGTTCAGATTGGCGATCGGGACCACCGGCATGTCGTAGGCCTTGGTCACTTCCTGCACTGCCGACAATTCCGACAGCGCGCCATCCTTGCCCGAACGTTCCATGCGGTCGAGCGCGATCAGGACCGCACAGGGCGTGGCGCCGGCGGCGCGGATCATCTCGACCGATTCGCGCACCGACGTGCCGGCCGAGATCACATCGTCGATGATGACCACGCGACCCTGCAGCTTGGCGCCGACGATGGTGCCGCCTTCGCCGTGGTCCTTGGCTTCCTTGCGGTTGAAGGCAAACGGCACGTTGCGCCCCTTGCCAGCCAGTGCGACGGCGGTGGCTGCGGCCAGCGTGATGCCCTTGTAGGCGGGGCCGAACAGCATGTCGAATTCGACGCCGGAATCGATCAGCGTCTGGGCGTAGAAGTCGGCCAGCCTGCCGAGCGTGGCGCCTTCATTGAACAGGCCGGCATTGAAGAAGTACGGGGAGTTGCGGCCGGCCTTGGTGACGAAGTCGCCGAAGCGCAGCACACCGGTGTCGACGGAAAAGCGGATGAAGTCCTGGCGGAGTTGACTCACGATTGCCTCTGGAGTGGATTGCAAGGGGATTGCGATGGGGTGGCATTTTACGGGAGAGCGGGAAGATATCGCTCTGCAGCAGCATGCAATCACCGACAACCGGCGCGTGCGGCCGGGTTCCCGCCCGCACGGGAACGGCGGCAGGGTTTTGCGCTATCCTAGCCGCCTTCGTTTCCTGCCGTCACGTCCTCGCCATGCTCAAGATCGTCTCCGCCAATCTCAACGGCATCCGCTCCGCTTCCAGGAAGGGCTTCTTCGACTGGATGGCCAGACACGATGCCGATTTCATCTGCGTGCAGGAACTCAAGGCGCAGGCAGCGGACATGACGCCGGACTTCCTGAATCCGCATGGCTATCACGGCCACTTCCACTATGCCGAGAAGAAAGGGTATTCGGGTGTCGGTCTGTATTCGCGCGTGGAGCCGGATGCGGTGCGCATCGGCTTCGGCAATTCGGAATTCGATGCCGAGGGGCGATACGTGCAATGCGATTTCGGCAAGCTGTCGGTGATTTCCCTGTACTGCCCGTCCGGCTCGTCCAGCGAAGAACGTCAGCAGGCCAAGTTCCGCTTCATGGAGTCCTTCCTGCCTCATCTGCAAATGCTCAGGGCCTGCGGCCAGGAAGTCGTGATCTGTGGCGACTGGAATATCGCGCACAAGGAAATCGACCTGAAGAACTGGAAAAGCAACCAGAAGAACTCCGGGTTCCTGCCTGAGGAACGTGCGTGGATGACGCGTGTGTTCGACGAGATCGGACTGGTCGACGCCTACCGTGTCCTCCACCCCGATACGACCGGCGAAGCCTATACCTGGTGGAGCAATCGCGGCCAGGCCTGGGCCAACAACGTCGGGTGGCGCATCGACTACCAGGTTGCCACGCCCGGCCTGGCTACGCTGGCGCACCGGGCAGAAATCTACAAGGAGCAGCGTTTCTCCGACCATGCGCCGCTGACGATCGAGTACGCCGGCGCGGCAGCCCTGCTGGCGGCAGCCACCGAGGCAACCGCTATCGTATAGGCGCGATGCCCTTGACGTTGCTCGTGTAGGGCGCAAGCTTGCCGACGCTGACGCCCCTGGCCTGCGCATAAAGCGGCATGACCTTGGGCAGATTGCGCTGCATTTCAGCGATGCGCGCGTCGCCGGCCGGGTGGGTCGACAGCCACTGGAAACCGCCCTCCTTGTTCACCATGCCCATCTTCTGCCACAGAGCGACGCCGGCACGCGGGTCATAGCCGGCGCGCGCGACCAGATCAAGGCCGACGAGATCCGCCTCGGTTTCGTCCTGGCGCGAGAATTTCAGGATTGCCAGATTGGCACCGACATTGGCCGCGGCATCGATGATGGAAGAATCGACGCCGAGCAGCACCGACAGGCCGAATCCGAGCAAGCGCGAACCCGCCGTGGTCAAGGTCGACTTGGCGACCCGCTCGCGTCCGTGTTCGCGCAGCGCGTGCGCGATCTCGTGGCCCATCACCACCGCGACTTCATCGTCGGTCAGCTTCAGGCGATCGAGGATGCCGGTATAGAAGGCGATCTTCCCGCCCGGCATGCAGAAGGCGTTGACCTCGGACGCCTGGATGACATTGATCTCCCACTGCCAGCGGCTGGCGTTCGGGTTCCAGCGTTGCGCATGCGGTATCAGTTTTGCGGCAATCGCGCGCAGGCGCTGTACCTGCGGATGGCGCTCGGGCAGCAGCGCCCCCTTCTTCACGGCTTCCTGCTTCAGCCCCAGATACTGCTGCTGCGCGGCCTGCAGCAATTCCTCTTCCGGAACCAGCTTGCGCAGCGGCGACATCTTCTCGACCTGGATGCCATGCGGCGCCGGGTCGACGGCCTGCGCCGGTCCGGCCAGCAGCGCGCAGGCAAGCAGGGCGGCAAGCCAACGCTTCATTGCGCGTCCTCCGCTCCCTCCTGCGTACCCTGCCCCAGCTGCACGCGCGGACGCAGCCAGGCGTAGAGGACAAGCGCCGGCACGATGGCCAGCGTCGTGATCCAGAAATACGGCGCATAGCCGACCGCTTCGACAATGCGGCCCGAGTAGAAGCCGAGTACCTTGCCCGGCAACGTGATGAGCGAACTGAACAGTGCGTACTGGGTGGCGGTATAGCGCTGGTTCACCAGGGCCGACAGGTAGGCGACGGCCGTGGTGCCGAGCACGCCCTGCGCGAGGTTCTCGCCCGAGATGACCAGCGTCAGGCGCAACAGGTCGCCGTTGGCACCGATCAGCCACAGGTAGAGCAGATTGGAGAGCGCGCCGATGACGATGCCGAACAGCAGCGCACGCTCGACACCC
>JAEZHR010000047.1 GCA_023416415.1 Pseudomonadota bacterium | reverse complement strand
GTCCTCCAGACTGGATCAGCCCGGACGGCTCGCGCTTGCGCGCAGCCTCAGCCACGCTTTCGACGCTTCCCGCTCAGGACAGGTCGTTAAAGCGACGGCCGGCGAAGTCCGCGCCGGCGTCGGCAGCGGAAGCTGCGGCACGAGCAAACCCCACGTCGTCCATCACCCAGGCTGGTGCCCGGTCTGCGAGACCGATGTCAATTTCGTCAGCGAGAGCACATGGTTCCGCGACCATCTTCTCTGCTCGGGCTGTCGCTCCATCCCCAGAGAACGCGCCGTGATGCACGTTCTTGATTCGCTGATGCCGAACTGGAGGACCCTGCGCATTCACGAAAGTTCGCCGTCCGACCGGGCAACCAGCAAAAAACTGCGAAGCGAATGTGCCGCATATATCGGCACCCAGTTTGATCCCGAACTGCCATTGGGCGCTCATGTCGCTGAAAGAGACTTCAGAAACGAGAACCTTGAGCAGCAGACGTTTGAGGATGGCTGCTTCGATATCGTGATCACCCAGGACGTGCTCGATCACGTGCTTGATCCGGCTGCCGCCATGCGGGAGATCGCACGCACGCTGCGCCCCGGCGGCGTGCACGTGGCCTCGGTCCCGCTGGTGCGCAAATGGCAGCCCAGCCAGGCGCGTGCGCGCCGCCGGAAAGATGGAAGCATCGACTACATTCTTCCGGCCCAGTACCGGGGCAACCCGATCAGTGAGCGCGGATCATTGGTCGCAACGGATTGGGGTTACGACATTGCCGCATTCTGCAACGCGCACTCCGGGGTGGATGCCATGCTCCATCACATCGACAATATGGACCTTGGCATCCGCGCGGAGTACATCGAGATCCTGGTAGCGCGCCGCGGCGACTAACGCCCTGCATCAGATCAGTTTCAGGTAGTCGATGATCTGCTTCAAGGATTCCTTGCACTCGAGCTGGGCGGTATTTATTGCAAGCTCAGGTTTCGAAGGGGGTTCGTAGGGGCTGTTGATACCCGTCATGTTCGGCAATCGCCCGCTTCGCGCCTTCTTGTACAGACCTTTGGGATCCCGCATTTCGCAGACTTCCAGCGGTGTGCTCACGAACACTTCAATGAAGCTCTCCTCACCGATGAGCTCTCTTGCCATTTCGCGCTCGGCGCGGAAGGGACTGATGAAGGCAGTCATCACGATCATCCCGGCATCCATCATCAGCCTGGCGACTTCTGCCACGCGGCGGATGTTTTCCACCCGGTCGGCATCGGTAAAGCCCAGATCCTTGTTCAAGCCGCGACGGATGTTGTCACCGTCCAGGATGTAGGTGCGCTTCCCCTGGGCATGGAGTTCCTTCTCCAGCGCGTTGGCAATCGTGGACTTGCCCGAGCCGGACAAGCCAGTGAACCAGATGACCTTGCCCTTGTGGCCATTCAGGCGCTCCCGGTCTTCGCGCGTGATGCTCAGCGCCTGCCGATGCACGTTCTGGGCGCGGCGCAGATCGTGGCGGATCATGCCGGCCGCTACCGTGGCATGCGTGAACTTGTCGACCAGGATGAAGCCGCCAAGCGCGGCCGAGCTTGCATAGGCGTCGAACGCGACCGGCTTGCTGAGCGCCAGGTTGGCCACGGCAATGTCGTTCAATGCGAGCTGCCTGCACGGCTCGTGTGCTTGCGTGTTGACGTCCACCCGGTACTTCAGGTCGGTGATGCTGGCAGTGGCCCATTGGTTGGCCAGTTTCAGCTCGTATGCACGGCCCACCAGTCCGGGTTCTTCGTGCATCCACACCAGCGTGGCTTCGAACTGATCGGTCATCTCGAGCGGATCGTTGGCCAGGGCAATCACGTCGCCTCGCGAGGCGTCCACCTCTCGGTCCAGGACCAGGGTAACGGCATCTCCGGCCTGGGCGACAGTCAGCGGGCCATCGCCGGTGACGATCCGGTTCAGGGTCGCGGTCTGCCCGGACGCGGAAACCCGCAGCGTATCGCCCACGGCCAAGCGACCGGCAACCAGGGTTCCACTGAAGCCGCGAAAGTCGGCGTGGGGTCGATTCACCCACTGCACCGGGAATACTGTCTTTTGCTCGCCCGGTCGATGGACCTCGATCGTTTCCAGCCAGCCCATCAGCGTCGGCCCCTGATACCAGGGAGTGCGAGCCGAGCGGGCGGTAATGTTGTCGCCCTTGAGAGCCGACATCGGAATGGCGGTGACGGATTCGAATTCCAACGCACCAGCCATCGACAGGAACTCTGACGTGATCGCGTCAAACACCTCCCTTTGGTAGTCCACCAGGTCCATCTTGTTGATGGCCAGTACCACCTGCCGGATCCCCACCAGCGATACGAGGTAGGCATGCCGCCGTGTCTGCGTGAGCACGCCCTGTCTTGCGTCGATCAGCAGCACGGCCGCATCGGCGGTTGAAGCGCCTGTCACCATGTTGCGGGTGTACTGCTCGTGCCCGGGCGTGTCGGCCACGATGAACTTGCGCCTGGGCGTGGCGAAGTAGCGATAGGCGACATCGATGGTAATGCCCTGCTCGCGTTCGGCAGCCAGCCCGTCGACCAGCAAGGCAAGGTCGAGGTCCTGGCCCTGGGTGCCATAGCGCTTTGAATCGGCCTGCAAAGCACTCAGTTGATCGTCTAGCACCTGCTGCGACTCCCACAACAGGCGGCCGATCAGTGTGCTCTTGCCGTCGTCCACGCTGCCGCAGGTGATGAAGCGCAGCTGGTCCTGCTGGGCCTGCTGACGCATCCAATCGTGGACGGTGGCCGCTTTCCGGGCAGTGGCCGCGATCGGGAGTTTTCTGGTGCGCGCCATCAGAAGTATCCCTCCTGCTTTTTCTTTTCCATGGAGCCGGCACTGTCGGTGTCGATCCTGCGCCCCTGTCGCTCCGACTGACGGGCGTGGATGATTTCGAACAGGATGTCTTCCAGCGTTTCGGCGTCGGACTCGATCGCCCCGGTCAGCGGGTAGCAACCCAGCGTGCGAAAGCGCACTTTCCTGATTTGGATGTCTTCGTCCGGCAACAAGCGGCAGCGCTCGTCGTCGACCATCATGATCATCTCAGGCCGCACCACCACCGGCCGCGGCTTCGCAAAGTACAGTGGCACCACGGGGATGTTCTCCTGGTAGATGTACTGCCAGATGTCGAGCTCCGTCCAGTTTGACAACGGAAACACCCGGATGCTTTCGCTCCCACCCTTTCTGGTGTTGTAGAGATTCCAGAGTTCGGGACGCTGGTTTTTCGGGTCCCAGCGATGGGTCGCGGTGCGGAAGGAGAACACGCGCTCCTTTGCACGGGACTTTTCTTCGTCACGTCGCGCCCCGCCAAAGACGACGTCGAACTTGTATTGGTCCAGCGCCTGCTTAAGGCCTTCGGTCTTGGTGATGTCGGTGTGAAGCGCCGAGCCGTGGTCGAAGGGATTGATGTTCTTCTCGATCGCTTCGGGATTCGTGTGCACCAGCAGGTCCATGCCGCTTTCGCGCGCCATGAAGTCGCGGAACAGGTACATCTCCTGAAACTTCCAACGCGTGTCGACGTGCAGCAGCGGAAATGGCGGCGACCCTGGATAGTAGGCCTTGCGCGCCAGGTGCAGCATGACCCCGCTGTCCTTGCCGATGGAATACATCATCACCGGATTGCGGGCCTCGGCGACGGCTTCCCGAATGATGTGAATGCTTTCCGCTTCCAGCCGCTTGAGGTGCGGCGAGGGCGGGACTTCAGGCCTGGCATTCCCGCGCAAGGACAAGTCGTGGGGGAGCACGGGCCGATAGGCCTGGTCGCACAACTGGATGTCGGGAGTGCCGTGGATCTCCCGCAAAGCGGCAACCAGCGCCCCGTGAGGAAATACTGCAATGGCCTTGCCGATGTGATTCTGCAAGGCTGCCAGGGCCTGCTGCACGGCTTGCCTGTCCACCCCGGCCAGCGGCACCCAGAAGCGCGCGCCGCGGGCATCGTTGGCATGCAGGCAGGGCTGCCCGCCGGGCAAGGGATAGAACTGCGCAAACAGGACGCGATCGCGCCGCTTGCGCGCCTGATCGACCGCCCAATCCAGCACAAGGCGGTTCGGTGACCGGTCTCGCTCGTCCTTCACGTCGCCAGCATTGAGTTCCCGAGGCAGCAGACCGAGCGCATTCAGGCGACGCTCGGCCGTACGCTTGGTATCGGCCTCTCCCAAGGCGTGCAGGTGCTCAAAGGCAAGCTCCGTGTCCCAGACGCGCGACGCATTCAGGCCATACAACGGGGCGCCATCGGTTGACGCAATATGTACTTCATTCATGAAAATCACGCATCCATGTATGTGATACGATCCGAACGATATTCAAAATGCATGTTTTAGCATAATGCGACAAGTCTGGCATGAAAATCTGATCGACCAGCTGATTCCCATCACAAGAGCAGCGGGCGATGCCGTCATGGCTGTCTATGCAATGACGGAGATGCGGACGTGGGAGAAACAGGACTCGAGTCCGGTCACGGAGGCTGATCTGGCGTCGCATCGGGTCCTTGCCACGCACCTTGCCCCCTTGCTGCCCGACTGCCCCGTCGTCTCCGAGGAGGATGCGGTTTCACATGCCCATGGTCGGTGCAAGGCGCGTTTCTGGTTGATCGACCCGCTGGACGGCACCCGGGAATTCATCGCCCGCAACGGGGAATTCACCGTCAACATCGCGCTGGTCGAAAACGGGCGCAGCGTATTGGGGATTGTCTTCGCGCCCGCCATGGATGCGCTTTACTGGGGCGGAGCCGGGCTGGGATCATTCCGGTGCATCAGGGGAAGAACGAGCGCCCTCGGCGTCTCTGCAGGCAACGCCGGCGACTGTCGCGTGGTCGCCAGCAGAAGCCATCTCGACCAGGCAACGCAATCGTTCATCGCTCACCTGGGCGAAGTGAGCTTGATTCAGGCGGGCAGCTCGCTGAAGATTTGCCGCGTAGCCGAAGGTGCAGCCGACATCTATCCCCGACTCGCCCCCACCTGCGAGTGGGATACCGCGGCCGCGCAGGCCGTACTGGAGGGTGCCGGCGGGACGGTCGTCGATCTGAACGGCCAGCCGCTGCGCTATGGCAAGCAGGACAGGTTCAACCCCCCGTTCATCGCGACTCGCGATGTGACGCTGATCCCGGAACGATCGATACACTCCAACCCTGCGCCACGGGACTGAGCGGGTTCCTGTTCGCCCGGCACTTTGCCGCGGCACTGCGCAAATGCCGGGCAAGCGCGCTCACATCTCCGTCAGTTCGCCAGCCGACGTAATCAAGGCGCTGCGGATGCGGCGCTGGCCGAACAAGGGCGCCAGCGCGCGCCGGTAGTTTTCCAGCTGCGCCCCATAGGCACCGCGCTCGCTGTCGAGCAAGTCGCGCTTGTAGTCCAGCACCCAGACTTCCTCGCCGCACACCACCACCCGGTCCATGCGCAACAGCGCGCCATCCGCGATGATTTCCAGTTCGTTGTAGGCGGCATCGAAATGCTCGGGATTGAAGAAGCGCTCCAGTTGCGGCGCCTGCAGGATGCGCAAGGCTTGCGCCCGAACCGTGCGTGCGACATCGCTACGGCAACTGACCCAGCGAGCGATGTCGCCAGCGGCCGGCAGCTGCAGGGGCCATTGCGTTGCAGCCGTCAGGCGCTCGAGCAGGCCGTGCAAAGCGATGCCCTCCTCGATGGCAGCGGAATGGAAGACGGGCACAGCCAGCGGCGCCGGTTGCGGCAAGGGATCGTAAAGCGTCAGCGTGAATTCATCCATTTCCAGAAATTGCACTTCGACGACTGCGGCCACCTCCTGTTCAAACAGCGGCACGCCGGACAAGCGTGCGTACCAGCTGTTTTCCTTCAAGCCATCGTCCGAACGCGCCTCGGCAACGCCGCTGAGGATGAGGATTTCCTTGGCGCGCGTAATCGCAACGTACAGCAGATTCCAGTCTTCCTGCCGTGCATAGCCCTGCTCGGCTTCGAACAAGGCGTCGCGTGCCGCGCCGCGCTCGGACGCACGCCCGAAGCAGGAAAAATGCGTCGGGGAATCGGAATCCTGCGGCCAGTCGCAGAGAATGCCGCAATCCTCGCGCATCGGGTCACTATGATTGGCATCGACCATGGCGACGATGGGTGCCTCAAGTCCCTTCGCGCTGTGGATGGTCAGGATACGCACGGCCTCCGTGCCGGCATCGACTGCGGCCTCGTCCGGCGCCTGGTTGTCGGCGCCGCGCCGCAGCAGGCGCAATTGCTCGATGAAGCGCGGCAGGCTCGGATAGCGCCCGGCATCGAGATCCAGCGCCAGTTCGATGAAGGCTTCGAGGTTGCCCAGCACCTGGGCACGTTCCGACGGGTGCGCAGCGCGCGCATAGCGCGCAAGCAGGTCGCCCTGATGCTGCA
>JAEZHR010000095.1 GCA_023416415.1 Pseudomonadota bacterium | reverse complement strand
ATGCATCAACAGGGCGCCGAGCCTCATCCTCGCCAATTCGAACTACGTCAAGAAGGTGGTATTTCCGCTCGAAATCCTGCCGTTTGTCGCGCTGCTGTCGTCCTTCTATCACGCGCTCATCAGCCTAATCGTCTGGCTGGTCGCCTACGTGTTCTTCTTCGGCCTGCCCCATTCAAGCGTCTTGCTGCTGCCCCTGGTTATCCTGCCTTTCATCTTCTTCATCATGGGTGTTAGCTGGATTCTGGCCTCGCTGGGCGTGTACTTGAGAGACGTCTCGCAGTTCGTCGGACTCGTCAGCATGACCTTGCTGTTCGTGAGCCCCATCTTCTATCCGACGAGCGCTTTGCCGGAAGCCTATCGCCCCCTGCTGTATCTGAATCCGCTCACCCCGGTGGTCGAAATGACCCGGGATCTTCTCTACTGGGGCAGATTCCCGGATACCGGCCTGCTGGCTTCGTACTGGATCGCGACCGCCGTGCTTGCCTGGCTGGGATTTGCATGGTTTCAGAAGACCAGGAAGGGGTTCGCAGATGTCCTCTGAGATCGCCGTCAAGGTCGAGCACCTCGGCAAGTGCTATCACATCTATGACACGCCGCGAGACCGGCTCAAGCAGTTCATTCTGCCGCGCGCGCAACGCATTTTTCGGAACCGGTCCAGGCAATACTTCCGCGAGTTCTGGGCGCTCAAAGATGTGTCCTTCGAAGTGAAGAAAGGGGAAACCATCGGCATTGTCGGGCGCAACGGCAGCGGAAAATCGACGTTGCTGCAGATCATTTGCGGAACATTGAATCCGACCTCCGGAAGCTGCAATGCCAACGGACGCATCGCGGCCTTGCTGGAGCTGGGCTCCGGTTTCAATCCCGAATTCACGGGAAGAGAAAACGTCTACCTGAACGGCGCCGTGCTGGGCCTGAGCAAGGCAGAAGTCGACGCACGCTTCGATGCCATCTGTGCGTTTGCCGATATCGGCCCGTTCATCGAACAGCCGATCAAGACCTATTCAAGCGGGATGGTAGTCCGGCTGGCGTTCGCCATCGCGATCAATGTCGAACCGGACATTCTGGTCATTGACGAAGCGCTGTCCGTTGGAGATGAGCTGTTTCAGCGGAAGTGCTTTTCCCGGATTGAAGCAATCCGAAACATGGGGGCGACGATCCTGTTCGTATCGCACTCCGGCGGAACCATAGTGCAGCTTTGCGACCGCGCGTTGTTGCTGGATTCCGGCGAGCGGCTGGCGACGGGAACGCCAAAGAAGATCGTCGGACAATATCAAAAGCTGCTTTACGTTCCGCCGGAAAAAAGGGATGCCGTTCGGGCAGAAATTCGACGCGAGGATCAAATCGATTCGGAGCTGCAACTTGGATCTGATGAACTCAATGGAATGCGCGTCGAAATGCTTGAGTCAATTTCGCCCAGATCAATGGCATTCAACGCGGTGCCGGACAGTTTTGATCCCGCGCTCAAGCCGGTGAGCACCATTTCCTATGAATCACATGGCGCGCTTATACAGGACCCGGGGATATACACGCTCGATGGAGCGCGCGTCAACAATCTCACCCGGGGCAAGGCCTATCGGTATCGCTATCGGGTGGCATTCGAACGTCCTGCCGGCAACGTGCGCTTCGGCATGCTGATCAAGACCACAACCGGACTTGAGTTGGGTGGCGCGGCTTCCGCTTCTTCAATTCGAACCAGCCTGCCGTTCGTTACCGCAGGCAGTTCCTTTCTCGTGGAGTTCGAATTCTTTTGTCGCTTGAATCCGGGGGTCTACTTCCTGAATGCCGGCGTAGTCGGTGACAGGGACGGCAATGAAATCTATTTGCACCGTCTGGTTGACGTGGCCATGTTCCGAGTCATGGCCGATCACGAAAATATCTCAACCGGGATCGTCGACTTCACTTGTCTGCCCAAAATTCTTGTCGAAGCAGAATGAACAGTTTGGAAATATCCATTGAATCCCCCTGCGAACGCCGGTTGATTGTCGTCCTGGGCATGCATCGCAGCGGCACCAGCGCGATCACCCGAGGCCTGGAAGTGCTGGGCGTGAAGCTCGGCGAGCACCTCATTCCCGGATTGGAAGGCAACAACCGGAAAGGCTTCTATGAAGACTGGGATATCGTCTCGCTGAATGACGACATGCTCAAGGCCTGCAACCGAAGCTGGCGCAGCATCGAATCCATTACCGAGGACGAAGTCGACCGGTTATGCGACCAAGGCTATCTCGCGCGCGCTGTCGAACTGCTGCGAGGCAAGATTTCCGACAACGGACGCTTCGGCTTCAAGGATCCGCGCACGGCAAAGCTGCTCGCGTTCTGGTCCCGTGCTTTCGTTTCCGGTCAATTCGATGTCGGCTACGTACTGGCGATTCGCAATCCGTTAAGTGTGGCCAGATCGCTGGCGCAACGAGACGGATTCGATGCGGAGCATTCCTATTTGTTGTGGGCGGACCATGTCGTGAGCAGCCTTTCGTACGCGAAAGGCAAACCCCTGATCCTTGTCGATTACGATCATTTGATCCATGACTCCTGCGGAGAACTCGCCAGGATCGGGAACTGGCTGGGTGCCGATATCGATCAGGACGCGTTGACGCGATATGGCCAGGACTTCCTTGAGGCAGGGCTGCGACATTCATGGTTCTTACCCGATGAGGTGTACGGCGATGCTGCAGTGCCGGACCTGATCAAGGAAATCTATGCGTCTCTGGTCGATGTGCATTCGGAGAAACTTGCGCTCGAAGAATTGCTGGAGTCCGACCGCATCAAGAACTGGAAAGGAGAACTGAATCGCTTGCGACCGGTACTGCGTTGGGCCGAAAGGCAGTATGACCAGAAGCTTCTTGATCACAGGCAGATCGCCAGCCTGAACGAGGCATTCAATCAGGCCGTCACCGAGCACGACGCGAAGTTAGCCGAATTGAATCAGGGCATCGCCGAGCGTGACGCGCAAATCGACGGGCTGCGTCAAGACATCATGGAACGCAATGACCGGATTGCAGTGTTGAATCAAGGCACCTTCGAGCGCGACGCCCAGATCGCGGTCCTGAATCAAGCCATGGTTGATCGTGAAAGCAGAATCTCCGCTGTCCAGAACCGGCTTTTCGAGCAAGAGCAGACCATCGCCGCAATACGCACCTCCTCGAGCTGGCGTATCACCGCACCATTGCGCTGGACAGCTGTTTCGATCAAGAGAGTCCTGAACAGCCTCCCTCTTGCGGCCGTGGCCGCGCCGCAGCCCGCCCTGGCGCTTTCATCTTCGCTTTCTCCCCGCATGGCGCTGCGCGACGCCGATGAACGGAAGCCTCACGACTCACCGTCGTTAGAGGCATTGTCCGGTCTGCATCCAGCCACAGGCACGATGGAGAGCCGCGATGACGCAAACCGGCTGATTGCCTTTTACCTGCCCCAGTACCATCGGGTTCCGGAGAACTCCGAGTGGTGGGGACCGGGCTTCACCGAGTGGACCAATGTCGTCAGGGGACGGCCGAACTTTGTCGGACACTACCAGCCGCACCTCCCGCGAGAGCTTGGCTTCTATGATCTGTCCAGCATCGAAGTGATGCGCGAGCAGGTGGAGCTGGCCAGGCTTTACGGCATCAGCGCCTTCTGCTTCTACCACTACTGGTTCAGCGGACGCAGGGTTCTGGAGCGCCCGGTTGAAAATTTCCTCCGGTCCGACATCGATTTCCCCTACTGCCTGTGCTGGGCCAATGAAAACTGGACCCGCACCTGGGATGGCGACACGCGCAGCGTACTGATGGAACAGAAGTACCTCGACAGGGACCCGTACGCCTTCATCACCTCCCTGCTGCCGCACTTCCGCGACCGCCGCTACCTGCGCGTCAACGGCAAGCCGATGCTGCTCGTCTACCGGGCCAAGGATATTCCCGACACCAGGAAAGTGTTCGACATCTGGCGCGAGATCATTGCTGTCGAGGGCTTCCCGGGATTGCACATTGTCGCCGTGGACTTCTACGACATCTCGCGACCTGATGACGTGGGCGCCGACGCCCTGGTGGAATTTCCCCCGCACAAATTCAATGGCCCCCAGAGCGTACCCGATCGCCTGCCGACCATCATCAATCCCGAGTTCAAGGGCGGCATGGTGGACTACGCGAAGATGATGGCTCAGAGCGCCAACCGCCAGAGTCCGGACTTCACGCTCTACCGGGGCATCCTGCCTTCCTGGGACAACACCGCGCGCCGGCAGAACACCCCGACCATCGTGCACGGCAGCCATCCGGATCTGTTTGGCGCCTGGCTTCGCTACCTCAGGGCCTATACCCGCGAAGCCTTCGCGCAAAGACCCGATCCGTTCATCTTCGTCAATGCATGGAACGAGTGGGGAGAAGGCTGTCACCTGGAGCCGGATCAGAAATGGGGGCTGGGCTATCTCGACGCCGTCAAGCTGTCTTCGCGCTATGAGCCGGCAACGGACACGGCCGAGTTGACACGTGCTCGTCTTTTGTCCGCTGCGGCAGCTTCGATTGCCCAACGCGACACGAGCGTGTTGACTCCATCCGTCCCTGTCGAACAGGTCCGGGAAGACCTGCAATCGACCCGTCAGCTCGGCAGCGTTGTCCAGAAAACGGCATACCTACTTCGTCACCACCCGCGCGCGCATCGCCTCGGGAAGAGCGTGTACCAGTACTACCTGTCGATGCGCGGCTACGGAAAATGAAAACGGCAGTCATCGCCCACTATGACCCCGACTCCGTCTGGGACGAGAATTTCCTCGTCATGCTCAGGGTGCTGAGCGAAGTCGTCGATCGCATCATCGTGGTCACGACCTCCGCGCGGGCCGCAGCGCTGCCCGATGCGCTTCGTCACGTCTGCGTGGTGCACCGCCCCAATGTCGGCTACGACTTCTACAGCTATAGGGTCGGTATCCACCTTGCCCTGTCGTCCGGAGAGTGCGATGAACTGCTTCTCCTGAACTCCAGCATCCTGATCCTGAATGCTGCACGGTTTCGCACGCTGCTGCGCGAGCTGCTGCAGCCCGGCCGCCCGTCTCCGGTAAGAGGACTGACCGAGTCAACGCAGTTCGGATGGCATCTGCAATCCTATCTGCTCTATTTCGAGCTGCGCCGCCTGCCCGAGCGCTGGCTGCAGGATTTCTTCGGACGCGTGGAACCCGTCAACACCAAATTCGAAGTTGTACTGCGCTACGAGCTCGGACTCGGGCTCGCGATCCGGGAAAAGAAAATCCCCGCTGAAGCTGTGTATCGCCCGTCGCCCAGACGGCGCGTTCTCGGAACGCTCGCCTACCTGCGCTCGCTGACGCGAACGCAGGGCCTGCGATTCTGGCTGAGCCCGGCGGCATTTCAGTCATGGCGCATGGTGAACTGGTCCCACTTCTGCGCAATTCCCCTTGCACGCACGTATGGCATCGCCAAGGCGGAACTGCTGAGGACCAATCCGCACAAGCTGCCTCTCGCTCCCATCTGGGATTCCTGTGCGCCGGACATGAGAAAAAGCGTCGAGCAGGCGGTCAAGCGGACCTGCGCCCGCTATGCAGTCCAGCGTTCAGGACTCACGGAGATCGAGAACGCGCGCGAACCGACCGGCATCATCAAGGAGATCGTCACCCTGCCCCGCTTTCGGCATGCAGGTCCGCGGGTCGCCGCAGTTGTCCACCTGTTCTACTTCGATTTGTTCGAGGAGATACTGGATTGCCTGGGCAATATTCTTGAACCGTTCGACCTGTACGTCACGACGCCCTTTGAAGCAGATCTGCCAGGAATACTGGATGCAGCCTGCCGTCGCCGCCAGCCGGTCAGCGTGATCACCACCCACAACCGGGGCCGCGATATCGGCCCTTTCATCGCCTTGTACCGGACGGGCATGCTTGATCGGTATGACGCGGTCATCAAGCTGCATTCGAAGAAAAGCGGTTACAGCAATCGGGGAGCGCAATGGCGGCAACAGTTGTACGGCGCGTTGTGCGGCGATTCCCTGACCGTTCTTCGCTCGCTCAGGCTCTTGCGCGAAGCGGGTTGCGGCGTCGTCGGACCGGCCAGATCATTTCTCACGCATGCGCGATTCTGGGGCGCCAATCGCGATCAGCTTGCCAGAATTCTCCGTGCATGCAGCATCCCCGTTGGTCCGCAGGGGCCGGCGCTGAATTTCTTTGCGGGGTCGATGTTCTGGTTCACGCCGGGCGCGCTGGCACGCATCCACCGGTGTCCCCTGGAGGTCCTGGGTTTCGAACCGGAGAACGGAAAGCAGGATGGAACGCTTGCTCATGCCTGGGAGCGCACTTTCTGCTTGATGGCGCGCGCTTCAGGGTATCGCGTTTCAACCGTGGAATTGAACGGGAATGAAATCCTCGAATCGGACAATCAGTTCAATTGCGTTCCCGTACTTCTGCAATAGACGAAGAGAAGAGGCGAAGAGAAGACCATGTCAGACGAGCGCAAAGCCTACCTTCTTGCAGCAATCGATCGGTGCGATTTCGGACTTGAAATCGGCCCCTCGTACAATCCCGCCGCACCACGCAAGGATGGCTGGAACATCGAGATTGCGGATCACGCAGACGCCATCACGCTGCGCGAGAAATACGCCCGCTGGGGCGTCGACGGCAGCGCCATCGAGGATGTCGATCACGTCATCAATGAAAAGGGCCTGTACTCATCGATCGGGCAACCGGAACGATATGACTTCATCATCGCCTCACACGTCATCGAGCACGTTCCTGACTTCGTGCAGTTTCTTGTTGATTGCGAGAAATTGCTCAAGCCCGGAGGCGTGCTGAGTCTTGCCATTCCGGACAAGCGTTGCTGCTTCGATGTCCTCAAACCGGTTTCGACACTAGGGCAGATTCTGCAGGCGCATGTCGAAAGGCGCACCAGGCATCCGCCGGGCGTCATCTACGATGCCCACGCCTTGCACGCCACGCTGGACGGAAGCCTGGCCTGGGGCGAATCGCAAGTACTGGATCAATTGATGTTTGCCCACTCGGTCAATGAAGCCTATGCAAGCATGCAGGAATCGATCGCGAAAGAAGAGTATGTCGATGTCCATGCCTGGCAGTTCGTTCCGGATTCCTTCGCTTTGCATGTCAACGACCTGAGGCAGATCGGGCTGATCGGTCTCGACATCGTCACATCCTCGGAAACTCTGGGCTATGAGTTCTTCGTGACGCTTCGCAAGCAGGAGCGAGCGTCCTCCAGAC
>JAEZHR010000365.1 GCA_023416415.1 Pseudomonadota bacterium | reverse complement strand
CGCCGATGATCACCATGAAGAGCAGGCGAAACGAGAGGTCCACGCCGAAGGCCGCCGGCTCCCAGGCCCCGAGGTAGACGAAGGCCCACAGGCCGCCGGCCACGCCGATGATGAAGCTGGAGACCGCAAAGGCGCTGAGCTTGGCGTACATGGGGCGGATGCCGATGACGGCGGCCGCCACGTCCATGTCGCGGATGGCCATCCATTCGCGGCCGATGGCGCTGCGCGTGAGGTTCTTGGCCAGCAGGGCAATCACGACCACCAGCGACAGACACAGCAGATACTTCTCGACCGGCGTGTCGAGCGTGATGCCGGCAACCTCGAGCCGCCCGACGCTCACCGACCCCGAGGACGAGTTGTTCGTGACCCAGGGCACGCGGTTGGTGAACCAGTCGATGAAGAACTGCGCGGCCAGCGTGGCGACCGCAAGGTAGAGGCCGCGAATGCGCAGACTGGGAATGCCGAATAGCACGCCGACCGCGGTGGCACACAGCCCGCCCCCCAGCAGGGACAGCAGCAGCGGCATGCCCTCGATGCGCACCTGCAGATTGAACGCGGCATAGGCGCCGACCGCCATGAATGCCCCGGTGCCCAGCGAGATCTGGCCGCAGTAGCCGACCAGGATGTTCAGGCCGATCGCCGCCAGCGACAGGATCAGGAAGGGGATGAAGATCGCCCGGAATGCGTAATCGCTGGCCACCAGCGGCAATCCGATGAAGGCCACCGCCAGCAGCAAGGCGATGGCTCCCCGGTCCTGCAGGATCGGAAAGATCTGCTGGTCGGTGCGGTATGCAGTCTTGAACTGCCCGTTCTCGCGGTAAAACATCTGTCTGTGTCTCCCTGAATCCTGCGCGCTAGACGCGGTCGATGATCTTGTCGCCAAACAGGCCCTGCGGACGGAACAGCAGGAATCCGAGCGCCAGCACGTAGGCGAACCAGTTCTCGATGCCGCCGCCGAGCATGGGGCCGATGTAGATCTCGGAAAGCTTTTCGCCCGCGCCGATGATCAGGCCGCCGATGATGGCGCCCGGCACCGAGGTCAGTCCGCCGAGGATCACGACCGGGAAGGCCTTGAGCGCGACCATCGAGATCGAAAACTGCACGCCGAGCTTGGACCCCCAGATGATTCCGCAGACCAGCGCCACCAGTCCGCCGACCGACCATACGATGACCCAGATGCGCGAGAGCGGAATGCCGATCGACTGTGCAGCCTGGTGGTCGTCCGCCACGGCGCGCAGCGCGCGTCCGGTGCTGGTCTTCTGGAAGAACACCGACAGGGCGGCGACCAGGATCGCCGCGATGACCGCGGCGTACAGATCTTCCTTGCTGACCAGGATGCCGCCGTCGAACAGGCTTTGCATTACGAAGATCGGATCCTTGGGCATGCCGACGTCGATCGCGTAGGTTGCGCTGCCGAAGATCAGCTGGCCGGCGCCGTCGAGGAAGTAGGTGATGCCCAGCGTGGCCATCAACAAGGTGATGTGCTCCTGGTTCACCAGCTCGCGCAGCACCAGGCGCTCGATCAGCCAGGCCACGCAGATCATCAGCAGCACCGTGATCAGCACGGCCATCACGTTGGCCAGCCACAGGCTTTCGAAGCCGAGCCATTTCGGCACCCACTCCGAGAAGCGCGCCATCGACAGCGCGGCAAACAGCACCATCGCGCCCTGCGCGAAGTTGAATACGCCGGAAGCCTTGAAGATCAGGACGAAGCCAAGCGCCACCAGCGCGTAGAGCATGCCGGCCATCAGGCCGCCGATCAGTGTTTCAAGAAAAAATGCCATGCCCGTCTCCTCAATGCGCCGCGCCAAGATAGGCGCGGATCACGTCTTCATTGGCGCGCACTTTTTCCGGTGCGCCGTCGCCGATCTTTTTGCCGTAGTCGAGCACGACCACGCGGTCGGAAATGTCCATGACCACGCCCATGTCGTGTTCGATGAGAACGATGGTGGTGCCAAGCTGGTCGTTGACGTCGAGGATGAAGCGGCACATGTCCTGCTTTTCCTCCACGTTCATGCCGGCCATCGGTTCGTCGAGCAGCAGGATCTGCGGCTCGGCCGCGAGCGCACGCCCGAGTTCGACGCGCTTTTGCAAGCCATAGGGCAGGCGTGCAACCGGAGTCTTGCGGATGTGCTGGATTTCGAGGAAGTCGATGATCTCTTCGACCTTCTTGCGGTGTTCGATCTCTTCACGCTCGGCCCGGCCCCAGTACACGGCCTGCAGCAGGAAGTTGGTCTGCATCTTCAGATTGCGCCCGGTCATGATGTTGTCGAGCACAGTCATGCCCTTGAACAGCGCGAGGTTCTGGAAGGTGCGTGCGATGCCGCTCTTGGCGGCTTCGTAGGTGTTCATGTCCCGCAGCACCTTGCCGCGATAGTAGATCTCGCCTTCCTGTGGATGGTAGACGCCGTTGAGCACGTTGAGCATCGAGCTCTTGCCGGCACCGTTGGGGCCGATGATGGCGCGGATTTCATGCTCGCGAACGTCGAAGGAAATGTTGGTCAGTGCCTTGACGCCGCCAAAGGACAGCGAGATGTTGCGCAGGTCAAGGATGATGTCGCCGATCTTGCGATTGGGGTTCATGTCAGGCGGCCTTCTTGAGTGACTCGGACGGATAGGTCTTGACGTCCACAATGCGCAGATCGGCCGCCACCATTCCCTGGCGGCCATCCTCGAACTTGACCTGGGTTTCGATGTATTGCGTCGTGCGTCCGGCGTAGAGCGCATCGATCAGGACCTTGTACTTCTCGGCGACGAAGCGGCGGCGCACCTTGCGCGTGCGGGTCAGTTCGTCGTCGTCGGGATCGAGCTCCTTGTGCAGGACCAGGAAGCGGTGAATTTGCGTGCCGGACATCAGCGCTTCGGCCGCCAGATCGGCATTGACCTTCTCCACGCACTCGGCGATCAGGTCGTAGACCTCGTGCTTGCCGGCCAGATCGGTATAGCCGGAGTACGGAATGCCGCGCCGCTCGGCCCAGTTGCCGACCGCATCCATGTCGATGTTGATGAAGGCGCACACCATCTCGCGTGCGTGGCCGAAGGCGACCGCTTCCTTGATGAAGGGGAAGAACTTGAGTTTGTTCTCGATGTAGTTCGGCGCGAACATGTCACCCGAGAGCATCTTGCCGACATCGGCCGCGCGATCGATGATCTTCAGGTGGCCTTCTTCGTCGAAGAAGCCGGCATCGCCGGTATGGAAGTAGCCGTCGGCATCGATGACTTCGGCGGTGGCGTCCGGGCGCTTGTAGTATTCCTTGAGCATCGCGGCCGAGCGCACCAGCACTTCGCCGTTGTCCGCCAGCCTGACCTCCACCCCCGGCGCCGGTAGGCCCACGCTGTCGAACTTGATGTTGCCGTCCGGCTGCAGGCAGACGTAGGCGCAGGTTTCGGTGGAGCCGTAGAGCTGTTTGAGGTTGACGCCGATGGAGCGGTAGAAGCGGAACAGGTCGGGGCCGATGGCCGCGCCCGCGGTATACGCCACGCGCACGCGCGACAGGCCCAGCACGTTCTTGAGCGGGCCGTAGATCAGGGCATTGCCGAGCGCATAGTTCAGGCGGTCGAGCATGCCCACCGGCTTCCCGTCCAGGATGTCCGAACCGACCTGGCGCGCGACCTCCATGTAGTAGTGAAACAGCTTGCGCTTGATCGCGCCGGCATCTTCCATGCGGATCATCACGGTCGTCAGCATGTTCTCGAAGATGCGCGGCGGGGCGAAATAGAAGGTCGGCCCGATCTCGCGCATGTCGGTCATCACCGTCTCGGCCGACTC
>JAEZHR010000325.1 GCA_023416415.1 Pseudomonadota bacterium | reverse complement strand
AGCGAGAGGAACAGACTGACATTGAACGCATGCAGATAGGGCGCGAGCGAGGCACCGCCCGAGAGAACGGCGCGCGTGATGTCCAGTTTGTAATGGTCGATGGAGTTGAAGATGCGCAGCGAGGTTTCGGTCGAGTTGCGCGACATGATCACGACCTCGACGAAACGCTGGTTGTGTGCCAGTTCGTTGAGCTTGAGCAGCGAACGCACCAGCGCGAAACCGGCGCCGGGCTTCAGGATTTCGTTCTCGTTTTCGATCTGATGCCGGCGGTACGCCTCCAGACCCTGGTTGCGGAAGATGGTCTCCTCGGCTTCCAGATCGAACAAGGAACGTGAAGAGATGCCGACGACGAGCAGGTTGTCCAGAGAGAAGGGCATGGCGGGTCGGGCTGTAAGGAGTGGTCGACGGGTGGTCGACGGGTGGTCGATTATAGCCAGCGCGTGCAATATGGCGCTGCAACGCAGAAACAGCGTAGCAAAGAAAAACGCACCCCGTGGGGTGCGTCATCAGGGTGCGTCATCGTTTTGGTGCCGAGAGCCGGAATCGAACCGGCACGCCTTGCGGCGCGGGATTTTGAGTCCCGTGCGTCTACCAGTTCCGCCATCTCGGCAACGCACAAGCGCGCATTATCGCCGATTTGCTCACCCTGGGCAACAGAAGTGCGGGAGTTTGCTCTATCGTGCGGTGCACAAGGCCGGCGTCAACCGGCGTATCATCGCGTTTTCCGCAGGGTCTGCCCGGGAGTCTTGGATGAAGCCTGGAAAACTCCGCGAGCTGGTGCTGGGCAGGGCTCTCGACCCGCTCAAGCCAGAGACGCGGCATTCGCTTGCACTGGTCGCCTTCCTTGCATGGGTCGGCCTCGGCGCCGACGGCCTGTCGTCGTCTTCCTACGGGCCGGAATACACCTTCCGCGCGCTCGGCGAGCATGCCGACCTCGGCCTGTACATGGCGATCGCAACGGCGGTCACCGTCTTCGTCATTGCGCTCGCCTACAACCAGGTCATCGAGCTGTTTCCTACCGGCGGGGGTGGCTATCGCGTCGCCACGAAGCTCATCGGGCCGCACCTGGGGCTGGTCGCCGGCTGCGCGCTGGTGGTCGATTATGTGCTGACGATCGCGATATCGGTCGCGGCCGGCGTCGACGCGCTGGCCTCGTTGCTGCCACCGGCCTTTCATCCCTACAAGCTGCCGGCCGAGGCCTTGTTGGTCTGCTTGCTGATCTTCCTGAATCTGCGCGGAATGAAGGAAGCCATCCGGGTGCTGCTTCCGATCTTCCTTGGTTTCATCGTCACGCACTTCGCGCTCATCGTCTACGGCATCGTCGCGCACGTAGCCTTCCTGCCAGAACTGGTGCCGCACACCATGGACGCGAGTGCGTTGCTGGCCGGAGACATCGGCTGGATCGGCGTGGCCGGGCTGCTGCTGTTCGCCTATTCCCAGGGTGGCGGCACCTATACCGGGCTGGAAGCGGTGTCGAACAACGTCAACATGCTGGCCGAGCCGCGTGTGCATACCGGCAAGGTGACGATGATTTACATGGCGATCTCGCTGGCTTTTACCGCCTCCGGCATCATCCTGCTCTATCTGTTGTGGAAGACGCAGCCGGTCGAAGGGCAGACGCTCAATGCGACGGTCTTCAAGGCCATCATCGAGGACATCGGCTTTGGCGAGTGGGGCAACTGGGCGATGTGGATGGGCGTGCTCGCCTTCGAAGCCGGGCTGCTGTTCGTGGCGGCCAATACCGGTTTTCTCGGCGGGCCGGCCGTGTTGTCGAACATGGCGGCCGATTCCTGGGTGCCGCACAAGTTCCGCTATCTCTCGACGCGCCTGGTCACGCAGAACGGCATCCTGCTGATGGGCATCGCGGCGCTGGCGATTCTGCTCTGGACCGGCGGCAACGTGACACTCCTGGTCGTGCTGTACTCCGTTTCGGTGTTTCTGACCTTCGCGATCTCGCTGTTCGGGCTGTGCCGATACTGGCTGGGCCGGCGGCACGACCAGGACAAGTGGCTGCGCCGGTTCCTGCTTTCGCTGGTTGGCTTCGTGACTTGCGCGAGCATTCTCTCCGTGCTGCTGGTCCACAAGTTCGCAGATGGCGGCTGGGCGGCAGTGCTTACCATCGGTGGGCTGTGCGCCCTGTGTATCTATATCCGAAAGCACTATCGGGAAACCAAGGAAGCGATCCGTGCTCTGGACCAAGTGTTCGCGCACCAGCCATTTGGCCCGCATGTCGGAACAGTGGAGCCGAACCCGAACGAGCAGACGGCGGTATTCATCGTCGGCTCTTCCCGCGGCGGCGGCTTGCATGCTCTGCTGTGGGTGCTGCGCATGTTCCCCGGGCACTTCAAGAACTTCATCTTTGTGAATGCACGTACCGTCGATGCGCATGCCTATGGCGGTGACGGTGCCGTCGAACACTTGCGTGCCGAAGCCGAAGCCACGCTCAAGTACTTTGTCGACTTCTGTCACAGCCACGGCATGGCGTCGAAATACTATCTTGGCTTCGGCATTGACGCGGTCAGCGAGATCACGCGTCTGTGCGAGGTGGTGAGCCACGAATTTCCGAACTCGATCTTCTTCACCAGCAAGCTCGTATTCGAGCACGAACGCTGGTTCGTCCGCCTGCTGCACAATCAGGCCGCGCTGGCGATCCAGCGGCGCCTGCATTTCGAAGGGCTGCAGATGGTGATCCTGCCGATGAAACTCTGACGGGAAAATCCGTGACCGCAAAAGGACAAAGGCTCCTCAATGCGGGGCCTTTATCTATTCGACGCTCGGATCTCCTGTGTCAAGCGGCTGGTGCGTATGGCGGCTGTTGCAGAAAGCAATCCAGTCAATATTGGTCCCGGCTTGCCTGCTGCAGGCTTTCGAACCGGTGCACGCATTGCTCGTTCAAGGTCCGGATCACCAGCTCGACCATGCCGTCATCACGCTCTGGTTGATCGCGGTGATCAATCCTGCATTGCGCATGCCGGTCCAGCGCATGAATTCTTTTTCTTCCATTAATGTGCTCATTTCTTCTTCTCCTGGAAATCATGGCCTGAACAAATATTCAATCATGTGATACGCCGTTTGGAACTCATGTTCCATATTGCGCCACCCAAGAATGAGAAAGCCGACGTGAAATTAAAAATCGGCGAGCGCGGGAAGGGAGTTGAATGGGAAAAATATTCGGACTCGTTTCATTTTGCACTCGCTTTCATTTCAGTTCAATTTTGTTTTAAAAATTAAAAGGTTGATATGATTGTGCGCGTGGATCCGGCGACTGAAATTCAGATCGCCGTGTGGGAGAACGTTCATAAAACATCGCCCGAGCTGGCGAAGCAAGTCCTTGATGCGTACGATATCCTGGATGGGAAAAGTGATGGCAAATACTTCGATCGTGCAATCAACTTTGGGTCGCCATCGGAGACAACCTCAAACAATTCGCCTACTGCCGGGGGATCAAGCGCCACGCCGAATCTGGATGCACTAGGCAATCAATTCGGCATAAAAACAAAAATCCTGGAGATGCACAACGGCGATAGGGCCAAAGCCGAGGAGTGGCTGACAAATTGGATGAATAGGCACAATCAGGATAACTGGTTCGACGGCCTTACCAAGGACGCAAATGGCAACGAAGCCATCCTTTACGGAAGCGAGTTCGATCAGCTGCACCGGGAAGTTTTCGGAGATAAATGGGTTGAACACAATCACGTAGAGAGATCTGGAGACCCTGGTACCCGTTCGACGCCTGCGGCAAACAATCCTGCGCCCGGAGGCAGCAACGCGGCACCTGTAGGCAGCAATTCTGGCCGGTCCGCGGAAGATATCCTGAATGATTCCCTCACTTGGAGGAATCTCGGAAATCAGAATGGGATAAAGGACGCAATCCAGAAGAGATTCGGTGGTGCGAACGGAGTAATAGATACAGCTGAAGAAGCCGAGAGAGCCGTAGACTTCGTGAATCATTATGCTAGGAACGATAACATTATCGATGGCTACAACAGCAAAGGAGAGGTCGACGGTACGGATACGGAAGCGTGGCGATTGCAGGCGGATCTCGGCATAAGAGACGGTATGGATCAGAAAGAAAGGGAAAAATTCCATAGAAATGAGTATGAAACATACGAGCCAACGATAAATGGATCCGCTCAAGGAATATTGGACTCCAGCGCCGTCTGGCGGAATCTCGGGAATCAGAATGGGATAAAAGATGCAATCCAGAAGAAATTCGGTGGCGCCAACGGAGTCATAGATACTCCTGAGGAGGCTAGGGAAGCGGTCGCGTACATAGAGCAATTTGCCGGCACGAACGGTGTGGTGGATGGCTATAAATCCGACGGGACGATTTCTAATAACCGCACAGAAGCATATAAGCTGCAACGCGATCTCGGAATCAATTACGGCATGCCGAGAGAGGGAAGGTAGACTGAACCGAATCGAATCAGAGCGCTGATAACTTGAGATTGCTCCCGGAATCAAACATGAAATGCTGGTTCATCCCTGAAACAAGAACTTTGCAATGGAATGCGTAGGCGCATGTGTGTCACTGGCGAGAGTGATCCTGCTGATGAAACTCTGACCGGATAAAAGGAAAGGGCTCCGCACTGCGGAGCCCTTTTTGATTCGATGCCGGGTCAGTAGAGATTACTTGGCAAACGGTACCGGACGCGGTGTCTTGTCAGCGGACGGTGGCAGGATCGGCATCACGAATTGCGGCTGCTCGCCGGTCAGGGTCTTGAGGAAGGCGACGATCTGCGCGTTTTCTTCGTCGCTGAACTTGCGACCCAGCTGCAGGCGACCCATGATGTCGACCGCCTCGGCCAGCGTGTCGGCAGCGCCATCGTGGAAGTATGGATAGGTCATTTCGACGTTGCGCAGTGTGGGCACCTTGAAGTTGAAGCGGTCGGCGTCCTTGCCGGTCACGGCCACGCGGCCTTCGGCCGGGTTGCTGGTGGTGTAGGGTTCGACGACGCCCATCTTCTGGAAGGAGTTGCCGCCGACTGCCGGGCCGTTGTGGCAGGCCACGCAGCCGCTGTTCTTGAACAGCTGGTATCCGGCCAGTTCCTTCGCGTTGAGCGCCTTCTTGTCGCCGGCCAGCCACTTGTCAAAGCGCGAGTTCGGCGTGACCAGCGTCTCTTCGAATGCGGCAATGGCGTCAGTGACCTTGTCGATGTCGACCTTCTCGCTGCCATACACCTTCTTGAATTCGGCAACGTATCCCGGAATCGACTGCAGCACTTCAATGGCCAGCACGTGGCTGGAAGCCATTTCCATCGGGTTGGCGATCGGACCGCCGGCCTGGGCCTTCAGGTCGGCCGCGCGACCATCCCAGAACTGCGCGACGTTCAGGCTCGAGTTGAGCACGGTGGGCGAGTTGATCGGACCTTCCTGCCAGTTGTGGCCGATCGAAGTCTTCAGATTGTCGGTACCTCCGCGGGATAGGTTGTGACAGGAGTTGCACGAAATGAAGCCGGACTTGGACAGGCGCGGTTCGAAGTACAGTTTCTTGCCGAGCTCGACCTTGCCCGGGTTCGTGACCTTGGCGGCCTTGATGGGCTGAATCGGTTCGTCGGCGGAAGCGACAAACGGGGTTGCAAGCAGGCATGCGAGAGCAACGGCAGGCAGTGCGGGAATCATTTTCATGGTCATTTTTCCGATGCAGGTCAGTGGATTTCTTGATGACCATTTTATGATTGAGGCTATTTCCTGTCGCCAACTATTGCTCTCCGGAATTATCCAAGATCAAGAAATTCAGATTCCGAAATCCATGGGCTTTCCCGTGCCTTGCCTGCGCTTCGTGGGGCAACTGCGCCGCGCAAGCGGCAGATTCGCGGGACGTGGGGAAAGCCGGGCAGGCCGGCGAGATGAGGTGTGATGATCCTGCTGCTGCCCTCACCTGGAGGGCGCAGCAGGATGGTCAAGGAGTGCCGGCATTGTCGCCGGTCTTTTTTCCGGCGGGCGTCTGCTGTTGCTGGCAAGGGTCGCGCAGACGAATACCGTCCTGCTTGACATCGACCAGTCCGGTCTTGTCGCGCTGTTCGCCCTTTGCTGCCTTGCCGTCCTTTTCGTTGCGGGTCGAGGTGACATCGGCGCAGCTAAGGTCCGTCGCTTCAGCATCCCCATTGTCCGAACCGCTGTCGTTCGAATCGCTGCCATCGCCATCGCCGTCCCCATCACCATCACCATCATCATCACCATCACCATCACCATCACCGGTGCCGCCGCCGCCGGTACCTGACCCATCGTCGCCGCCGCTGTCGTCGCCATTGCCCGAGCCGTCATCGGCCGAGCCGTCTTCTGCGTCACCGGTACCGTCGGTGCCTTCGCCGTTGTCACCGTCGCCCCCGCTGTCGTCACCGACGCCGTCATCGCCGCCGCCGTCGCCATCACCGCCGGCACCGTCGCCGCCATCGCCATCGCCATCGCCGTCGCCAGCACCGTCGTTGCCATCGCCGTTGTCGCCGTCGCCCCCGCTGTCGTCACCGGCGCCGTCATCGCCGCCGCCGTCACCATCGTTGCCGGAACCATCACCGCCGGTACCGTCGCCACCATCGCCATCGCCGTCGCCGTCGCCGGCACCGTCCTTGCCGTCGCCATTCCCGCCATCGCCGTTGCCGGCACCGTCCTTGCCGTCGCCATTTCCGCCGTCACCGTCGCCACCGCCGCCATCGCCGGCACCACCGTCGCCGCCGCCATCGCCGCCGTCACCGGTTCCATCGCCGTCGCCGCCATCACCGCCGTCCGGTCCGCCATCGCCATTGCCGGGTTCGCCTGAGCCGTCACCGCCGCCTCCATCGCCGGCACCGCCATCGCCATCGGTCGGAGTGTCGTCAATGTCCGATGGGTCGGCGCCGCCCGGATTGCTATCCGTGGGGTCGGTCTTGCCGGGATCCGTATCGGTGGGTGTGCCCGGAGGGCCTCCGGGGTCTGTCGTGGTATCCGGGGGATATGGGTTGTGATCGGGCGGCGCCGGCGGGCAGGTGCTGCAGCCCGTGTCGCCGGGCGAGGAATCGCTGCCGCCGCCGCCATCGCCTGGCGCACTCGAATTGTCCGGGAACGGATCGGGATTCTCGCCGGCGCAAATGGACAGGTCCTGGCAACCCTGCCAGAAGCCGCCGTCGGTGCCGCTCTTTGACTTGGTGATGCTGGCGGGTGTCCGGCCGTAGGTGATGATGTCTTTCTTGGTCGAGAGGATCAACCTGCGGTTGCCGAGACTTCCTCCGCCGTCATCCCAGGGGATGTGGATGTCGCTGTGGACGGTGTCATAGCCACCTTCGCTGCCGTAAGGGAAAGGATGGTCGGTACTTCCGCCGATGATGATGGTGCTGCCGTCCGGCAGCTTGAGCAGCGTCGAAGATTTGTAGTGCGACTCCCACGGTTTGCTGGCCAGGCCGTTGCCGACCCAGATCGTATGATCGTCGAGCGGTCGGATGGTGATGCGGGGATTGTTCGGATTGATGTATTTCGACGCGTCGCCCGGCAGGTTCAGGTTGTTGGTGAAAAGATGGATCTGGTTGCCGAAGGTTTTGAAGCCGTGGATTGTCAGCGTTGGTGCTTCCAGGCGCAGGTTGTACAGGGGGCCAATGTTGTGCGCAACGATCGAACCCGTGGTCTGCGCAGCGAGGCTTCGGTAGCCGAGGTTCATGTCGCCGTCCGAGCCGATGTGGATGTCTCCGGTCAGCGTGTTCTTGGCAGCGGCATCGATCGTTGTGTCAGCCATGAGCCCGCGCTGCAGGCCGCCGACGTAGAACGTCGTGGCCTGGTTGGTGAACTTCTTGAGCAGCTCGGCTGAATAGTTGATGTCGTAGAAGCTGAAATCCGGGTCGATCGCATTGTGGATGCCGACCCGGGCGTTCAGGTTGAAGGGCTGCAGCATGACCCGCGCACCGTCGGCAGTGGTGGCATCGAGCAGGATGTCGAGTGATGTGGAGCGCAGCAGGAGGTTGTTACCCTTGCTGAGCAGCTTGATGATGTTGAGCGCACCGCCAGTCGTCAGATAGAAGTCGCCGACCGGCTTGCTGGAGCTGTCGACGGTCACGCTTGAGCTACCCGAACCTGCGGTGGCGCTCGCCGCAGGCGCGCCGATGGCGATGCCCGTCAGAGCACCGGTCTGTGCGCTGTTGTCGATGACCATGAGCTTGCCCCCGGATGCCGCGATCGCGTCGACGAGGGTGGTCAGACGGAAGGTGCCTTGCATGTCGTCGCCGAAGACGCCGAGCGTCTTGGCATTGATGCGCTTGCCGGCGGCGGTGCGCATCAGGAAGTCACCGCCCATGCCCAGGGAGACGGAACCGTTGCCGTTGGCGCTGGTGGCGTTGATGTTCTCGTTGATGTTGAAGTTGCCCCCGACCGACAGCGAGATGCTGTCGTCGTTGTAGATGGCCGGCGTGGGGCGGCCCATGCTGTCGGTGCCGGCTGGGGTGACGATGGTGTTGGCCGTGGTCGTGATGCCGGCCACTCCGTCGACGGTGCCCACCGTCAGCGGCCCGCCGGTGTAGGCGACCGTGCCGTTGACACGTGCGGCGAGGGTGCCGACCAGATTGTTCGCGTTGTTGAGGATGAAGGGCGTGACGTTGTTCGTGCCGTTGCTGCGCAGGACCAGGCTGCCTGCGGTCAGCGCACCCCTTTCGGTCGGCGTTCCACCTATCTGTCGTCGCTGGAAAACGCCGCCGGTGCCTGCAGTCAGCGAGACGCGGCCGCTGCCAGCATTGATGGATTCGTTGATGGTCAGGCTGGCGGGGTTGGTTCCATCGGGCGGCTTTGTCGGGTCGTAACCGGTCGCATTGCCGGTAACCAGGGTGACGTTGGCGTTTTTGGTGGTGATGCCGTTCAGTCCGTAGGCGCTGCCGATTTCAAGCCGATCGGCAGTGGTAATGCTTACGGCGTTGTTGACGTTCGCTGCCAGCGTCCCGATCCGGTTGCCGGTACGGGTCAGGTTGACGCCGCCTCCGCCAGTAATACCCACCGTGTTTGCATTCAGGACGCCGCCCGTTTGGTTGACGCCACCAGTGGTGCGTATGAAGACCGAATTCAACGTGACGTTCTGGGCCAGGTTCAGCGAAGAGGTGCCCCGGTCCAGGTATAGCTGCGTGTCCCCGCCGGTTCGGGTGATACCGACTATGCCGTTGACTGTGCCGATATTGAGCGAGTGCGCGTTGCCGAACTGAAAGCCGCCGTTGCCACTCAGATTCACTGCAAGATTGTTGATTTGGTTGTAGCTGTTGACGAAGCCAGTGTTCCCAACACCAGCCAAATCCCAGCTGCCGCCACCGGTTACCAGCAGGCCGTCGGCCCGGAGCGTGGCACCGGGAGTGAGTGCGCCACCGTTTCGCGCGTCGAGCCAGATTCGTGCGCCGCCGCTGCCTTCAACGGCGGATCTGATTTCGATCCGGTTGTCGGCTTCCAGCTTGAGCATGGTGCCACTGCTCCACTGCACACCGTTGCCACTGCCATCATCGATGGTTATCGTGCCGCCTTTCGGTGCGGGATCTGGACTGGCCACCGAGGTGCTGATAACCACGTTGCCGTTTGCCAATGCGTCTTCCAGCGCACTGGTCGTCATCTGCGAGGTGCCTGCGGGAGCCGGTCCGCTGATGCTGCGCACGATCTCCATATCGGTCGGATCCAGCAGCAAGGTCCCGGCCGCACCCTTCGGCGCGCGCATGTCGACCTTGCCGTCATAGTCGAGCACGGCCTTGCCGGAGACTTCGATGAAGCCGCCATCACCGCCTTGCACTCCGCCGCGTACGGATGTGCTGCCGTAGTAGCGCGTGGTGTCGTCGGACCAGATGATGGCCTGGCCGCCATCGCCATTTTCGAGCGCGTCGGCCTTGATGCTGACGTCCTTGCCGATGAACGCCGTCTTCGCATTCGGAAGCGGGCCGACGCCCTGGAAGTTGCCGCCGATGTTGATGCGGCCACCGCCCGC
>JAEZHR010000297.1 GCA_023416415.1 Pseudomonadota bacterium | reverse complement strand
AATCGTCGGCACCGGACTGGATCTGTCGACCTTCCTGCGCACATTCCTGAACACCGACGAACCGGGTGTCACGCCGATGGTTGTTGACATCAACGGCGCCATTCAGGGCCACTCGGACCGCTCGCGCATCGCCTACAACGTGGGCGTGCGCGGTGCGTCGCGCGAGCAGTCGCTGTTCGGGCTGCTCGATAACGAAACCGACGAGCAGGCTGCGCGGGCCGCCCTGACGGCCGCAGCCGGCGACCCGGGCAGCGCCCAGGTGTTCACGGCCCGGATCGGCGGCAAGCCGCAGCGGATGGCAGTCTCCTTCATCCCGGCCTTGAACTGGCATGTGCTGACCGCAGTCGACCTGGACGCCGTGGCCCTGTTCGAGCGTGACATGCTGCGCGGACTGGCGCTGGCTGCAGGCGTGTTGCTGGCCGTGCTGGCGGCTGCCTTTGCCTATGCAGTCAATCGGCTCGTGCTCGGGCCGCTCTTGCAGCTCAAAGGCGCGGCCATGGAAGTCGCTGCCGGCAACTACGCGGTGGAAGTGCCGCACGCAGGGCACGACGAGATCGGCGAACTCGGGCAGGCTTTCGCCAGCATGGCCGACAAGGTGCGCCGCCATACCGAATCGCTGGAACAGACCGTACGCGAGCGGACCCGCGAACTCGTCGCGGCCAATGCCGAGATGGCGGCGGCGAACAAGAAAATCGGGGATTCGATCGCCTACGCCAGTCTCATCCAGCGCGCCACGCTGCCGGACCGGCAGATGCTGCGCACGCTTGGCGAGGATCATTTCGTGCTGTGGCGCCCGCGGGACGTGGTTGGCGGCGATTTCTACGTGTACCGCGAGGTCGATGGCGGCTGCCTGATCGGCGTCGTCGATTGTGCCGGGCATGGAGTGCCGGGTGCCTTCATGACCATGCTCGCGCATGCCGCGATCGACCAGGCGATCGACGAAACCGGTGCGACCGATCCGGCCGCAATCCTGATGCGCACCGATGCGGCCATGCGCGCCATGCTCGATGCCGACGCCCGCACCCATGAAATCGCCACCCTGACCGATGCCGGCCTTGCCTATGTCGACCTGCGCGCGAGGCGGCTTGTCTTTGCCGGTGCCAAGATCGGCCTGTACTGGTGCGAGGACGGGGAAGTCGGGTGCGTTCCGGGCGAGCGCCGTGCCATCGGCGACCGCAAACCCGCGACCTGTCGCAATCACGAGATTGACCTGCGTGCGGGTCGCAGTTTCCTGATGACCACCGACGGCTTCCTCGACCAGGCCGGCGGTGACAAGGGCTACGGTTTCGGCAACACGCGCTTCCTCGACATGCTGCGTCGACATGCCCACCTGCCGCTTTCCGGCCAGGGGCACGCCTGGGCCGCCGAACTCGAGCACTGGCAAGGACCGCATGCGCAACGTGACGACGTCACCGTCGTCTGCTTCCGCTTTACATGACCACTGGAGTGTCCATGGACCAGATCGACTTGTTCACACTGCAGCAGAGCTACGACCAGCAACGCATCATGCTTTGCTTCAACGGCCCGCTGACCAGGAGCCTGATTGAAGAGATCGGCAATGCGCTGCGCAACTACATGCAGCGCGAGAACGCCACCGCGTCGTCTTCGATGGACGTGTTCGGCGCATACATCGAAATGACGCAGAACATCCGCCATTACGCGGCGTCGCGTGGCTGGCACGAGAGCGACGCCCGGGCGACAGTGGTCGTGGGGCGCGACGAAAATGGCCGCTACGTGGTCTCGGCCGGCAACATGGTCGAGCTGGCCGATGGCCGCGCCCTGGTTGCGCGTGTCGCGGAGCTGGCGACCATGGACAAGGCCGCGCTCAAGGCCGCATACAAGGAACAATTGCGCAAGCCGCGCAATGAAGGCGAGGCCAGCGGTTCCGGCCTGGGCCTGATTGATATGGCGCGCCGTGCCGGAGAGCCCTTGAGCTGCTCGCTGCGCGAACTGGACGACGCGCGCGCTTTCTTCAGCCTGCGCGTGGTGATGTGACAGAAGGAACAACTATGGAAGATCTGAAAATCGAAGGCACGCAATCGGTACCCTCCATCTACTGCGATGCAACCCTGGGCGTGATCGAGATGCGCGGCGATTCCTATCCCGAGAATTCCTTCGAACTGTTCTCGCCCGTTCTGGAGTGGATCGAACGCTATCTTGCCTCGGGGCCGCGACCGCTGATGCTGCGCCTGCAGCTGTTGTATCTCAACACCAGCAGCGTCAAGGCGATGATGGACATCTTCGACCTGCTCAACGACGCCCATGCAAAGGGCAACGCCGTATCGGTGCAATGGTTCTACGATACGCAGAACGAGCGGGTGGCCGAACTGGCCGACGAGTTTCGCGAGGATTGCGATTTCCCGTTCGTCATCACCAGCCAGGTGGAAAGCCGTGCGTGAGGAGCGTGAACTGGAGCAGCGCATCGCTGCCCTGCTGGCCGATCCGCAATGGGCCGGACATCCGCTGCGCACCGCGCTGGCCGACCTGCATGGCGAGTTCGGCGAGTTGCTGCATCAGCTCGACCGCGTCATGCACATTTCCGATCGCTATCAGCATGTCGCGCGCGAGCAAAGCCAGTCGCTGCACGAGCGCTACCGCAAGCAGTTGCGGCAGCTGGAAAAGCTGGCGCGCATCTCGGACCGCTATCAGCTGATGATGCGCGACCTGAACGAGGCGCTGAAGGATGCCTCTCAGCGCGATGCGCTGACCGGCCTCGGCAACCGGCGCATGCTGATGGAGCGCATCCGGGCTGAAGTCGGCCGCAGCGAACGCACCGGCCGCCCACTGACGGTGGCGATGGTGGACGTCGATCGCTTCAAGGACGTCAACGATGCCTGGGGCCACGAAGTTGGCGACCAGGCGCTGGTCGAGGTCGCGCGCGCCATCCGTAGCGGCGTGCGCGATTACGATCTGTGCGGGCGCTGGGGGGGAGAGGAGTTCCTGGTGATCATGCCCGAGGTGGGTACGGCCGTCGGCTTGGGCGTGGTGGAACGTATCCGCGCAGCCGTGGACGCACTGGACGTGCGCGTCGGCGACGAGAAGATCGCGCTGTCGGCCAGCTTCGGCGTGACCGAGTACCGTGCCGGCGAGAGCGCCTTCGACACCATCAATCGCGCGGACTCCGCACTGCTGATGGCCAAGCGGGCCGGGCGCAATCGCTGCGAAGTCGCGTAGGCCGCGGGGCGCGGCGCCGGTCCGGGCGCTCGAAGTGCAGGCTGCGCGGGCGCTGCAACTTCGCTAAACTGTGCAGCCATCCTACCTCTCATGCCCCGGGGACGACCCCGAGCGGTCTACTTCCCGCGTGGACGACCACGCAAGCACGGAAACAAGAATATGTCCTGGCTGATCCTCTTCATCGCCGGCCTGATGGAAATCGTCTGGGCTGTCGGCCTCAAGTACACCCAAGGTTTCACCCGCATCGTGCCATCGGCCATCACGCTTTCGGCCATGGTGGGCAGCGTGGTGCTGCTCGGCATCGCCATGAAGACCTTGCCGGTCGGTACCGCCTATGCGGCATGGACCGGCATCGGCATTGCGGGCACCTTCGTGTTCGGAGTGCTGATGCTGGGCGAGCCGCTGACGGCGGCGCGGCTGGCCTGCGTGGGACTGATCGTGGCGGGTATCGTGGGGCTGAAGCTGCTCAGCTAGCCTTCTTTCTTTTCTTCGGGGCCAGCAGGGTGCCGCGGCAGCTCGGCGCGCCGCACAGGCAGGCATAGGCGCGCTTTACGGCGGGCGTGTAGCGCTGTTCCAGAACCAGGCCGTAGTCGTAGTTCAGTTCTTCGCCGCGCTT
>JAEZHR010000251.1 GCA_023416415.1 Pseudomonadota bacterium | reverse complement strand
AGGTAATACTGGGCTGCCTCTTCCGACTCGGGAGCGAGATCGCGCCACAGGCGCACGGCAGCAAGGACGTGCGGTTGCTGGCGGGCGAGGTGGGCCATTTCGGCGGCACGCCGCGCCAGCCGCGGGTCACGTGTTTCCTCGGCCAGGTCGAGCATGGTGGCGTACGAGGACTGCCAGTCGCCGCGCTGAAAGGCGATTTCGGCAGCCAGAATGCGAAACACCAGCTCTTCGTTCAAAGGCAGCCGCGGCAGCGTTTCCACGCTCCCCGGGGCGGTCAGCGCTTCGATCGGCAGCGTGGTGAGTATCCGACCGGCCTGGGCAAGCAGAGAGGGTGTGCCCGGCATTGCGCGAGTGCCTTGGGCCGGTTCCGCAGCGGACACCGTCCCCGCCATGCTTGTGCAGGGCATCAGGGCAAGGGAGAGGGTTACAATGAGCAGCGAATTCTTCAACGGATGCTTCCGGCAGTTCGGACAAGGTTCGGACAGAATGGCAAGCCGGCGTGTCAGGGAGGCAAGCTCCGGCGCGCCAATAGAGCCAATTCTACGCCGATAGCCTTGCCGATGACATGCGCGGGAGCATGCCTTCTCCATTGCAGCCGGCGCCGGATCGCCGCCTGCGAATCTGAATATCCTGACAATGCCAGAACTTCCGGAAGTCGAAGTCACCCGGCGCGGTGTCGCGCCGCATCTCGAAGGTCGAACCGTGCAGGGCGTGACTCTGCGTCATGCCGGCCTGCGCTGGCCGTTCCCGCCGGAGCTCGATGAGCTTTTGCGCGGGCGCACGATACGCGCCACTGCCCGGCGCGGCAAATACCTGCTGATCCGTTTCGATCACGGAACCCTGATCATTCACCTCGGCATGTCGGGTCATCTGCGTGTGCTGCCGTCGGCGACGCCCGTGCGCAAGCACGACCATTTTGATCTCGAGCTGGGCGGTAGCCTGCTGCGCATGCACGATCCGCGCCGCTTTGGCGCCGTGCTGTGGCATGGTCACGAAGATGGCGATCTGGAGCAGCATATTCTGCTGCGCGACCTCGGGGTCGAGCCTCTGGGCGAAGATTTTTCAGGGCAATTGCTCTATCGGGCAACACGCCGCCGCAGCGCGCCGGTCAAGCAAGTGTTGCTTGCAGGGGACATCGTTGTCGGCGTGGGAAACATTTATGCATGCGAAAGCCTGTTCAAGGCTGGCATCAATCCGAAGACGCCGGCACACAGAATAGGTTTGGCGCGTTACGAAAAGTTGGCCGAGGCGATTCGCAATACGCTGGCAGCGGCCATTGAGCAGGGCGGCAGTACGCTGCGTGATTTCGTGGCCGTCAATGGACAGTCCGGCTACTTCCAGCAAAGCTATTTTGTCTACGCGCGGGCAGGCGAGGATTGTCGCGTTTGCGGCGGCGCAGTGCGCCAGTTGCGTCAGGGGCAGCGCTCGACCTTCTATTGCCCAAATTGTCAAAAGTAAAGGTCGATGCTAGATTCAGACCTGTCACAGGCGATAACCGGGGATAACGTGAGCAATCTGGTCCATAACTTCCAGGAGTACAGCGGATGGCGCAGCGGCGTGATGTCCGCGCTTGAACGCTACCGTTCCGGTATCGAAAGCGCCGGCCTGGCCGATGCCGCGGGCGATCAGCGGATTGCGCGCCTGCTGGCCCGCCTGTCTGACGACAAACTATCCATCGCCTTCGTGGCGGAATTTTCCCGTGGCAAATCTGAGCTGATCAACGCGATCTTTTTCGCCGATTACGGTCAGCGCATCCTGCCTTCGTCGGCCGGCCGCACCACCATGTGTCCGACCGAACTGATGTACGACGACACCTTTCCGCCGTCGATCCGCCTGCTGCCGATCGAGACGCGTGCCGAATCGCTGTCAACCAGCGATTTTCGTGAGCAGAGCCAGGCCTGGACCGTGCTTCCGCTCGACATCCAGTCCGGCGAGGGGATGCTGGAGGCGTTTCGCCAGGTCAGCCTGACGCGCCGGGTGCCGGTCGACGAGGCGCGCCGCTACGGCCTGTATAACGATGAGGATCCGGATGCCGCGCTGGCGCTTGGCGAGGATGGACTTGTCGAGATTTCGCGCTGGCGCCATGCCATCGTCAATTTTCCGCACCCTCTGCTCAAGCAGGGTCTGGTCATCATCGACACCCCGGGCCTGAATGCGATTGGCACCGAGCCCGAGCTGACGCTGAACCTGATTCCCAACGCCCACGCCGTGCTGTACATCCTGGCGGCGGATACCGGGGTGACGAAGAGTGACATCGAGGTCTGGCGCGATCATGTGGGCGAAGGTCCGGCGCGCATGGTCGTGCTCAACAAGATCGACAGCATGTGGGACGAACTGCGTTCGCCGGAGGAAGTCGAGCGCCAGATCGCCGGGCAGGTCACGAGCGTTGCGCAGACACTGGGCCTGCCGGTGCAGCAGGTGTTCCCGATCTCGGCCCAGAAGGGCCTGGTCGCCAAGGTCAACGGCGATGCCGCGCTGCTGGAAAGAAGCCGTCTGCCGGAACTGGAAAGTGCGCTGTCGGGCAAGCTGATCCCCGGCAAGCAGCGGCTCGTGCGCGAACAGATGCGCGGCGAGATTGCCGAGCTGACCGCTGCCAAGCAGGCGCTGCTGGCTTCGCGGGTGCGCAACGTGGTCGAGCAGCTGGTTGAGCTGAAGAGCCTGCGCGGCAAGAACCGCAACATCATCGAGCACATGATGAAGCGGATCGACATCGAGAAGAAGGAATTCGACAGCAGTCTGTTGAAATTGCAAGGCACGCGTGCCGTCTTCACCCGTCTGTCCACCGAGGTGTACACCAGCCTGGGCATGGACGTGCTCAAGGACGAGATCCGACGCACGCGCGACGCCATGGACAGCAGCAAGTTTTCCGCCGGTCTGCGTGCGGCAGTGCGCGAATTCTTCGAGCGTGTGCGCCACAATCTTGCCGCGTCCAGTCGAAAGACCGATGAAATCAGCGAGATGATGACGGTCATGTATCGTCGTTTTTCGGCCGAGCACGGACTGGCTCTGTCGTCGCCGATGCCGTTCTCCCTGCAGAAATACATGCGTGAAATCGAGCTTATCGAGGGGGTCTACCACAAGCAGTTCGGGGCAGCTTCGTTGCTGACGATGCCGCAGGTGGTGCTGATGACGCGCTTCTTCGATTCGATCGCCTCACGCGTCAAGCAGAGTTTCCTGCAGGCCAATCGCGATGTGGAGGCCTGGCTGAAGGTCGTGATGGCGCCGCTGGAGGCGCAGATATGGGAGCACAAGGCCCAGCTGAAGAAACGCCGTCAGTCGATCGAGCGCATTCATGCCGCGACCGACAGCCTGGAAGAAAAGGTCGAGGCGCTCGAAGCGATGCAGGCCGAACTGGAGCAGCAGAAGGAAGGCCTGCAGCAGCTCGAAGCCGACTTGACCGCAGCGATGGACGCCGAATTGAAACGACTCCGCGTCGCCGCCTGATGAAACGCATTGCCGGCACGGCGGCAGATGCGGGCCGCCGGCCTGCTCTCGATCCCGCTTTCGATTCCACTTTCTCCGCCGCCGTCATCGACTGGCAGAAGCAGCACGGCCGCCACGGGCTGCCGTGGCAGAACACGCGCGATCCGTACCGCGTCTGGCTGTCGGAAATCATGCTGCAGCAGACCCAGGTGGCTGCCGTCATTCCCTATTACCAGCGCTTTCTCGAACGTTTCCCTGATGTGGCAAGCCTGGCGGCTGCGCGCCAGGAAGAGGTGATGGCGCTCTGGAGCGGGCTCGGCTACTACTCTCGCGCGCGCAATCTGCACCGCTGTGCCCAGCGGGTGATGGAAGAGCACGGTGGCCGCTTTCCGGCCGATCCCGGGCTGCTGGCCGAGTTGCCCGGCATCGGTCGCTCGACGGCTGCGGCGATTGCGGCATTTTCCTTCGGTGCGCGCGCTGCGATCCTGGATGGCAACGTCAAGCGCGTGTTCTGCCGGGTCTTCGGCATCGAAGGCTTCCCTGGCTTGCGCGTGGTCGAGGAAACGTTGTGGGAACGCGCCCATGCCTTGCTGCCCGAGCAGGGCGTCGAAGCCTATACGCAGGGGCTGATGGATCTCGGTGCCACGGTTTGCACACGCGGAAGCCCTGCCTGCGAACGTTGCCCGCTGCGCGCGCGCTGCGCAGCCTTCGCCAGCGGCCGCACGCAGGAACTGCCTACGCCGAAACCGACCAAGGCTATTCCGCTGCGCCAGACCGCAATGCTGGTAATCGAGAACGAGGGGCGGGTGTTGCTGGAGCAGCGGCCGGACAGCGGGATCTGGGGGGGACTGTTGTCGCTTCCGGAAGTCGCATCCGGCACCGACGATGTGGTGACCCGGGCAATTGCGCCTTTCGGCACGCCTGCTGCGATCGAGGCGCTGCAGCCGTTCACCCATGTCTTCACCCACTTCCGTCTGCAGGTCCTGCCATTTCGCGTCCGGCTGACCGAAGTGCGCCCGTTCGCAGGCGAAGCACGCCATCTCTGGCTGCCCGCTTCGCAGGTGGCGCAAGCAGCGCTTCCCGCACCTGTAAAGAAGCTTCTGCTGGAGTTGTACAAGGGCGCTGATCTGTTCTCGCAAGTCCGAGCCTGAATCGGGTCCGCCCCAACCCTTCCTGCGCCGGCATGCCGCCGAGCGTTCGGGAGCGAAGTGATCATGACTGCGACAGGCCGGCTCAGCGGATCGGCAGACCGGCAACGGCCGAGCAATGCGTCGCCTTCGATCAACGCATTCGTGCTTGCTGCAACTAGTTGATCCATTCGACCCGGTTGCGCCCCCGCTCCTTGGCGCGGTACAGGGCGGCGTCGGCGCGGGAGATCAGGTCGTCGACACACTCGCCGGTTCGATACTGGGCGACGCCAATAGAAAGCGAGATCTTCTTCTGCTCCAGCAGCTTTTCGAAGTCGAGGAAGTGCGCGTAGACACGCAGGCGTTCGGCATGCATGACCGCGCCCTTGACGTCGGTTTCCGGCAGGATCTGCATGAATTCATCGCCGCCGTAGCGGCCGAGGATGTCGGCTTCGCGCACGCTCTCGCGCGCCAGGCGGGCGAATTCACGCAGTATCGTGTCGCCGGCCAGGTGGCCGTTGCGGTCGTTGATTTCCTTAAAATGGTCGATGTCGATCACGCACAGCGAGAAGGGCTTGCCGCTGCGGTCGGCGCGCAGCTTGGCCTGGTCAAGCTCATTGAGCAGCTGGCGCCGGTTGTACAGGCCGGTCAGCTCGTCACGCGCAGCTTTCTCTTCGAAGTGTTCCAGTTCACTGCGCGTGCTGCGCAGCAGCTGGCGCAGGCCGTGGATCTGGCGCGCGAGCAGGATCATGCCCGGCAGTGTCAGAGCCAGTACGCACCATTGCACCAGGTCGGACTGGAATCCCGCGGCATAGCCCTCGGCCTGCGCGCGCAGCAGGATCACGCCGAGATAGGCGCCGAGGCAACCCGTCGCCAGTATGGCAAGCGATGCAGTCGACAAGCGGAAAATGCCGAAGGCGAAGGCGATCAGCATGAACGGCACCAGCGCTATCTGGGTCGAGCGCTCCAGCCAGGCCACGCCCAGCATCAAGAGCAGCGAGGCCAGCAGCTGTGGGAGCATCAGGGTCGGGTCGCGAAAGCGCAGATGCCAGTTGTTGCGGAACACGAGGTGGAAGGCCGAGATCACGACAATGACGGCGATGGCGGCGCTGGCGAAGGTACTGCTTTGGATGAAGCCGTGGCGATAGAAAACGTACAGGCTAAGGGCGTAGAGCAGGCAGATCAGGCCGGCCGGCGTCACGAGCGGCAGACCCATGCGGCGAGCCTTGCGGCGGTCCAGCGACTCTTGTCGCATGGTCTCTCGTGCGTCGTCCAGAAACATGTGATGGGTGCCCAATGGATTCGGAAATGCTATTCGACCGGCATTTGCGACCGGCGGAAGATGCGTTCGAGCATTTATCCTACGAACGTGCCCTTGGCCATTTGCGTACTCACAAACTGGCAGCGGATTGATGCTTGCGAGGAAGGCGCAGATTCCGGATTGCGCCTTGAAATTGCCGAAGTGGCAATCAGATGATGCGATGCTGGGTCAGATACTGGTGCACGAGGGACAGGCGCATGGATGGGTCTTCCAGCTCCAGCAGCTTCTGGCGTGCCTGCAACGGGATCGGAAGGATCTCGCACCAGCGATTGGCGACCCAGCTTGCGCTGTCCATGCGCAGCGGCCGTGCGAACGGGGTAGCGTCGTCCGGTTCATCGCTTGTACGCAGCCTGGCTTCCATGTCGTCGATCACGAGCTTCAATGCCCTGGCGCACTGCACGTGCATATCGCTGGGTGCCACTTCGGGATCGGGTGGAATCGGTTCCGTGAGCGCTTCCAGCCGCTGATCGGGGTGCACACGCGTCTCGTGGATACGAAAGCGCTCGCCGCCGCGCACGCGCACCATCATCAAGCCCAGCTCGGGCATGTCCCAGTCGATCAGATGTGCCAGGACGCCAACCTGCTCCGGTTCGGCTGCGGCGCCGACTTCCTGGCCGCTCTTGATAAGAACGATGCCGAACGGGGCATCGTTCTTCATGCACTCGCGCAGCATGTCGATATAGCGCGTCTCGAATATCCTGAGCGGCAAGACGCCGCCGGGGTAGAGGACCGCCTTGAGGGGAAAGAGTGGCAACCAGGCTGTCAGGGCAGGCGTAGGCGTCAATTCAATTCCCGGTGGCGCAGCAGGACGCGTTCGTTGCATTCACGGAAATGGCGGGCCAAACGCTCCACCATGTAGACCGAACGGTGTTGGCCACCAGTGCAGCCGAGTGCAACCGTCAGATAGCTGCGATTGTCTCGCTTGTAGGCCGGCAGCCATTTCTCGACGAAGCCGCAGATATCGGCCAGCAGGGCGTGAACCTGCTCCTGCGCGTCCAGGAAGGCAATCACCGGTGCATCGCGGCCGGTCAGGGGGCGCAGATTCGGATCGTAGTAAGGGTTGGGCAGCATGCGCACGTCGAAGACGAGATCGGCATCGAGCGGCACCCCGAACTTGAATGCGAAGGACTCGAACAGCAATGTCAGGGGCGTGCGGTCGCTGATGACCAGATCCTTGATCCATGACCGCAACTTGTTGGCGGACAGGCCGGAGGTGTCGACCACGTGGCCGAGGCCTTCAATGGCCGACATCATCTCGCGCTCGCGCAGAATGCATTCGGTGAGGGTGGGCGCGTCGGCGTCGGGTTGGTTCTGCTTGAGACGGTGCGACAGCGGATGGCTGCGTCGGGTTTCGGAAAAGCGGATGATGAGGGATTCGGTCTTGGCGGTCAGGAACAGTACCTTCACGTCATGACCCTGCTCCTTGAGCAGCGCAATGTCCGCCGGCAGCCCGGCCAGTGAATCGGCGCTGCGCACATCCATGGCCACGGCAAGGGTTCTCGCGTCCTCGCGGGTACGCGTGGCGACGAGCTGGCACAACAGGCTGGGAGGGAGGTTGTCGACGCAGAAATAACCTGCATCCTCCAGGGCGTTGAGCGCAACCGATTTCCCGGAACCGGAAATGCCAGTGATGAGGATGATCCGCATGGTCGCCAATGATAGCGCACTTGTGCGGCAGTTCAGTCGCCGCCCATTGCCTTCTGCTGGCGCTCCATGAACTCCTGAAGCGTGTCGATGCCGCGCAGCTGGAGGATGGTGTTGCGCACGGCGGCTTCCAGCAGTACGGCCAGGTTGCGTCCGGCCTCGACCGGGATCACGACCTTGCGAACCGGTACGCCGAGCACGTCCTGGGTCTGGTTATGCAGCGGCAGGCGCTCATAGTTTTCTTCAAGCGTCTTGCGTCGAACCAGATGCACGATCAGCTTCAGGCGCATCTTCCGTCGCACCGCCGTCTCGCCGAAGATGGTCTTGATGTCGAGCAGGCCGAGGCCGCGCACTTCCAGCAGGTTGCGCAGCAGGGGCGGACAGCGTCCTTCGATCATGTTCGGAGCGATGCGTGAGAACTCGACGGCGTCGTCGGCGACAAGTCCGTGGTTGCGCGAGATCAGCTCCAGTCCGAGTTCGCTCTTGCCAAGGCCGGATTCGCCCGTGATCAGCACGCCCACGCCGAGCACGTCCATGAACACGCCATGCATCGTGATGCGCTGCGCGAGCTCTTTCGTGAGGTACACGCGCAGGTAGTCGATCACTTGCGCGGCGGGCAGGGGCGTGGAGAACAGCGGGATGTCGCGCTCGTCGCATTCCGCAAGGATGTCGGGCGGCGTTTCCAGTCCCTGGGCGATGATGAAGGCGGGTGGTTCGCCTGCGACCAGTTCGTCGGTCTGGTACTTGCGCGAGGCCGGCGAGAGCTTGTTGTAGTAGAGGACCTCCTGGTGCCCGAATACCTGGATGCGGCCCGGGTGGATCAGGTTGAGGTGGCCGACCTGATCGGCGGCGGAAGTCGCGTCGCCGGCAATGCAGCGCTCACCGCCGGCAAACCCGGCGAACCAGCCCAGCTGCAAGGTGTCGCGCGTATCGTCGAAGATCTGCTGAATGGTCAGCTGGGTGGTGGTGGGCATGATCAGGCGTGCACGCTGGGCTGCCAGGCGACGATGCGCGCGTGCACCGAGCTCGCCAGCGGGTCCGTGGCAAGCTCGCTGCGCAGCGCTTCATCGGAGAACAGTTCCGCGATCTCGGACAGAATTTCCAGGTGCTGCTGCGTGACGTGATCCGGGATCAGCAGGAAGAACAGCAGCCTGACCGGCTGCCCGTCGGGTGATTCGAACGGGATGGCTTCCTTCAGGCGCACGAAGGCGGCCAGCGGCGATTTCAGGCCCTTGATGCGCCCGTGCGGGACGGCCACACCG
>JAEZHR010000168.1 GCA_023416415.1 Pseudomonadota bacterium | reverse complement strand
GCCTGCAGGCGCTGGCCGAGTTCGTGCGTCTGCTGTACGACGGGCGCAAGGTCGCGGTCGCACAGACCGAGCAAACCGAAGCCAAGGCGGTGCATCCATGAGCCCGAATGCCATCCTGCTGCTGATGTTCGGCAGCCTGACGCTGTTCATGCTCAGCGGCCTGCCGATCGCCTTCGTATTGGGCGGACTCTCGCTGCTGTTCATTGTCACGCTGTGGGAACCGGGCGCGGTCATCGTGCTGGTGCTGCAGATCTTCGACACGATGAAGTCGGAGGCGTTGCTGGCCATTCCGCTGTTCATCCTGATGGCCTGCATCCTGCAGCAGTCGGGCGTGATCGAAAGCCTGTACAGGGCGATGGAGATGTGGTTCGGCCGCTTGCGCGGCGGGCTCGCAGTGGGCACGGTGATCATCTGCGTGGTGATGGCCGCAATGACCGGCGTGGTCGGCGCGGCCGTCACCGCCATGGGCATTCTTGCCTTGCCGGAGATGCTCAAACGCGGCTACCGGCCGCAGCTCGCGCTGGGCACCATCTGCGCCTCGGGCACGCTGGGCATCCTGATTCCGCCTTCGGTGCTGACCATCGTGTATGCGGTGACGGCGCAGGTCTCGATCGGCCAGATGCTGATCGCCGGCATCGTGCCGGGCCTGATCCTCGCTGTTCTCTACATCGCCTATATCCTGGTGGTCGGCTGGCTCAAGCCGGAGTGGGTGCCTCTCGACCCAAGCGCGCGCAACGTGCCGCTGAAGGAGAAACTGGTGGCGCTCAAGTCGCTGGTAATCCCGAGCATGCTGATCATCATGATCCTCGGCTCGATCTTCTTCGGCATCGCCACGCCGACCGAGTCGGCCGCCATCGGCGTGGCCGGCGCGATGCTGCCGGCCTTGCTCAAGCGCCGCCTGTCCTTCGACATGCTGCGTTCGGCCGGCATTGACACACTCAAGGCAACAGCCATGATCCTGTGGATCACCATTGGCGCCAAAGCCTATGTGGCGATCTTCACCGGCCTCGGCGGTGCCGACACGCTGCTGGAGTTCATCCGCGGGCTGGAGGTCAATCGCTGGGTCATCCTTGCCGCGATGATGCTGTTGCTGGTTTTCCTCGGCACCGTGCTCGACGAGCTCGGCTTCATCCTGCTGACCGTGCCCGTCTTTCTGCCCATCGTACGCCTGCTCGGCTTCGACGAAATCTGGTTCGGCGTGCTGTATGCGATCACGATTCAGATGGGCTACATCAGCCCGCCCTTCGGCTACACGCTGTTCTACATCAAGGGCACGCTGCCGCCGCACATCGGCATGGGTGCCGTGTACCAGGGAATCATCCCGTTCTTCATTCTGCAGGCGGTCGGCCTCGCGATCTGCGCCTTGCTGCCCGATCTGGTCACCTTCCTGCCCAAGCTGATGGCCTCCCGCTAATTCACCCGAAGACACCATGAACACGCAAATCAAATCCAGCCGCATCGCCGGTTTTCACCGCCAGATCATCGAAGAACGCATCGCCAGCGTGGCCGGGTTTGCCGGGCTGACGGACGACGAGAAGCTGCAGCTTGCCAATACCGGCAACCTGCCGGCCGACCTCGCGGATCGCCTGATCGAAAACGTGATCGGCACGATGAACATCCCGCTCGGAATCGCCACCAACATGAAGATCGACGGGCGCGACCGCCTGATCCCGATGGCCACGGAGGAATCTTCGGTCGTGGCGGCGGTCTGCAATGCTGCGCGCCAGTGCTACGACAACGGCGGCTTCACGACCTCGATGTCGGGCACGCTGATGATCGCGCAGATCCAGTTGTGCCACGTCACCGACCCGAGGCAGGCGCGCCTGCGCATCCTCGAACGGCGCGATGACATCCGCGCCCTGTGCGATGCCTGCGACCCGATCCTGCTTAAGCTCGGCGGCGGCTTCCGCGACCTCGAAGTGCGCATCATCGAAACGGCCTCCGGGCCGATGGTCATCACTCACCTGATCGTCGACACGCGCGACGCGATGGGCGCCAACGCCGTCAATACCATGGCCGAGACCGTGGCGCCGCACATCGAAAGCTGGACCGGCGGCAAGACCAGTTTGCGCATCCTCTCCAACCTCGCCGACCGCCGCCTGGCGCGCGCGCGCTGCGTGTGGCGCACGCAGGACATCGGCGGCGAAGCGGTACGCGACGGCATGCTGCAGGCCTACCACTTCGCCGACGCCGACCCCTACCGCGCCGCGACCCTCAACAAGGGCATCATGAACGGCTTCAGCGCCGTCGTGCTCGCCACCGGCAACGATACGCGCGCAGTCGAAGCGGGCGCCCACGCCTACGCCGCACGCAACGGCCACTACGGCAGCCTGACCGCCTGGGAGATCACATCCGAAGGCGACCTCGCCGGTACCATCGAACTGCCGATGGCCGTGGGGCTCGTCGGCGGCGCGACCAGGCTGCACCCGATGGCACGCATCGCCCTGAAGATCCTCGACGTGCGCCATGCGGAAGAACTGGCGCGCATCATCGCAGCGGTCGGTCTCGCGCAGAACTTCTCGGCGATGAAGGCGCTTGCCACCACCGGCATCCAGAAGGGACACATGGCCCTGCACGCGCAGAACATCGCGATGATGGCGGGCGCCATCGGAGACGAAGTGGAGAAGGTGGCGAAGATTCTGGTGGCGAAGGGGACGGTGCGGATTGATGTGGCGGAGGCGGAACTCAAGGCCTTGCGCGGCGCGGCGTAAGCGCCATCGCGCACCACCCACCCACGCACCCGCGTGCATCGGCGCAGGCGGAGCAAACGGCGTGATTCCGGCAACAGCCGGAGCCCGGCGTCATTGAATCTGCCGGCAGCGTAGCCAACGCATCACTCCTGCTCGCGCACCCGCCAGTATGTCGCAAAGCGCGGCAATCCCTTCGTAGTCAGTCCACGATACCGGTATGTCACCACCGCTCCGATCGGTGGTGGATTGCGCCTCAGTGCGTCGCTCAACCCTGATCCGATCGCAAAGCGCCGCCCGTCCGGCGTTTCCACCTGCAGCGCGCCCACCATGCCCTGGTACTTGCCCTTGCCGGGCAGGTAGGCAATCACGCGTGCTTCCGCGTCCTGCTGCGCCTTCAACTTGAGCAGGGTTTCGCTGCGGCCTGCCTGCCAGGGAGCGTCGGCACGATGCAGCATCAGGCCTTCGCCTCCGGCGCGTACGACGGCATCCAGTCGCGTCTGCAGGGCGGAGCGGTCGGGAACGCGGAACTGTTCAACCAATGCCAGCCACGGCAGGCCGGCGCGCGCGATGCTCGCGCGCAGAACCTCAAGGCGTTCGCTGAAGGTGCCGGCAGCGCCCGGCAGTTCGAACACCTGGTAGC
>JAEZHR010000062.1 GCA_023416415.1 Pseudomonadota bacterium | reverse complement strand
GTAATCGGGCAACGCTTCGTACCGCGCCGGGACGCCATTGATCGTCAAGCGCTTGTTGCGGTACTCCACACGATCTCCAGGCACCCCGACCACGCGCTTGATGTAGTCGAGGGAAGGATCTTTCGGGTACTTGAACACCATGACGTCACCGCGTGCAGGATCGCTGAAGTCGATGATTTCCTTGTTGATGATCGGCAAGCGAATTCCGTAGGTGTACTTGTTGACCAGAATGAGATCGCCGGTCACCAGCGTGGGCACCATCGAGCTAGACGGAATCTTGAATGGCTCGAAGAGAAAGGACCGTAGCACGAACACCAGCGCGATGACCGGGAAGAAGCTGCCGGAATACTCGATCCAGGTCGGCTGGCGCAGCAGATCCGCTTCCAGCTTCGCACGCGCGCCGTTGTCGTCGGTCTTGACACCATCGGCCCGCAAACGCGCCAGGCGCGCATCGTATTCGGCCAGCGCGGCATCGGCGCGTGCACGGCGTTGACGGGAAAAATGAAAAACGTCGAGGAACCAAATGACCCCGGTGACGACGGTGAGTACGAACAGAATCAGTGCGAAATTGCCAAGAATCGCTTGGAATGTCATTTATCTTCCACTTGTAGAATCGCGAGGAACGCCTCCTGGGGCACCTCGACCGAACCGACCTGCTTCATACGCTTCTTGCCTGCCTTCTGCTTTTCCAGCAGCTTGCGCTTGCGCGTGATGTCACCGCCGTAGCACTTGGCCAGCACGTTCTTGCGCATGGCCTTGACGTTTTCGCGGGCGATGATGTTGGCGCCGATCGCCGCCTGAATGGCCACGTCGAACATCTGGCGCGGAATCAGCTCGCGCATCTTCGCTGCCACCGCCCTGCCCCGATAGGCACTGTTGGAGCGGTGGACAATGATGGCCAGCGCATCGACCTTCTCGCCGTTGATCAGCATGTCGACCTTCACCACATCGGCTGCGCGATACTCCTTGAACTCGTAGTCCATAGAGGCATAGCCACGTGAAGTCGATTTCAGCTTGTCGAAAAAATCGAGCACGATCTCGGCCATCGGCATCTCATAGGTCAGCATCACCTGCTTGCCGTGATAGGCCATGTTGATCTGCATGCCGCGCTTCTGCGTGCACAGGGTGATCACGGCACCCACGTATTCCTGCGGCGAGTAGACGTTGACCGTGACGATCGGCTCGCGGATCTCCTCGATCTTCGACACCTCCGGCATCTTGGACGGATTGTCTACCTGAATCACCGTCCCGTCGCGCTGCACGACCTCGTAGATCACGGTTGGCGCCGTCGTGATCAGGTCCATGTCGAACTCGCGCTCCAGGCGCTCCTGCACGATTTCCATGTGCAGCAGGCCAAGGAAGCCACAGCGGAAGCCGAAACCGAGCGCCTGTGAAACCTCCGGCTCATACATCAGCGCGGCGTCATTGAGCTTCAGCTTCTCCAGCGAGTCGCGCAGGGCGTCATATTGATTGGCCTCGACCGGAAACAGCCCGGCAAATACTTGGGGCTTGACTTCCTTGAACCCAGGCAGCGGCTCGGGCGCCGGCTTGGCTGCAAGCGTGATCGTGTCGCCCACTCGGGCGGACGTGAGCTCCTTGATGCCGGCGATGACGAAGCCGACCTGACCAGCCGAAAGGGAATCGCGCGGCGTCGATTTCGGGGCGAACACCCCTATGCTTTCGGTCAGATACTGGGCGCCGGTCGCCATCAATGAGATCTTGTCCTTCGGGCGCAAAGTGCCGTTGACGATGCGCACCAGCATCACGACGCCAACATAGTTGTCGAACCAGGAGTCGATGATCAGGGCCTGCAACGGTGCGGCCGGATCACCCTTGGGCGGGGGCACCTTGGCGATCAGTGCTTCCAGCACATCCTCCACACCCTCGCCAGTCTTGGCCGAGCAGCGCACGGCGTCGGCCGCCTCAATGCCGATCACGTCCTCGATCTCGCTGATCGCGTTTTCCGGATTGGCTGCAGGCAGATCAATTTTGTTGAGTACCGGCACCACTTCAACGTTCAGATCCAGCGCCGTATAGCAGTTGGCAACCGTCTGCGCTTCCACGCCCTGAGAGGCATCGACGACCAGCAGCGCCCCTTCGCAAGCGGAGAGCGAGCGGCTGACTTCATAGCTGAAATCGACGTGGCCGGGCGTATCGATCAGGTTCAGGTTGTAGACCTTGCCGTCGCGCGCCTTGTAGCTCAACGCCGCGGTCTGGGCCTTGATGGTGATGCCGCGTTCGCGCTCGAGGTCCATCGAGTCGAGAACCTGGGCTTCCATTTCGCGATCCGACAGGCCGCCGCAGAGCTGAATGATGCGGTCGGCAAGGGTGGATTTCCCATGGTCGATGTGCGCAATGATGGAAAAGTTGCGGATGTGGTCCATTGACGAGGTTGCAATACAAAAAAGGCGCTCCGAGCGAGCGCCTTGCAGGATGGAGATGGAGCGTCGGCCGGCATTTTACCGGATTTCACGGCCGCAAGCCGTGATTTTGGCCCTCCGCGCGCGCCGACTCGAGAAAGGCACGGACGCGCACCTCATCGAGAAAATAGTGGCACAGCTGCACCGATTCCCCGTCGTCCTGCCGCCCGAAAAGCACCGGGACCACTACGTCAAACTGCGCCTGCAGGCCCTCGTCGGCGTCGACATCCATCAACTCGACAGTAAACGGATATTCGCCGCTTAGCGACTGCGACGCCTCCAGCATGTCGTCGCACAGGTGGCAATAGGAACGCGTGTAAAGGGTGAACTGGTGCACGCCGCTTTCTCCGGACGGCGGACTTGCGTCCGCCACCTGTCGGATTCTACTGCGCCGCCGGACGGATCGGCACGAACAGCGATGCTTCACCGCGCCGGATCAGCAACGCATGCATGCGGCGCGAATCGAGTTTGGAAACCAGGGTATTGAACTGGCGCGCATCGGTGATGTCGGTGTTGTCCAGCCGCAGAATCACGTCCCCTGCACGAATTCCCGCCCGGGCAGCGCTTCCTTCCGCCGAATCGACGATCACTCCGCCATCCACACGCAACTCGCGCTTCTGGGCCTCGCTCAGACTGCTCACAACGAGCCCCATAGCATTCGGCGCCTGCTGCGGCTCCTGGCGCGTACTGCGAGAGGCTTGCTGCTCAGGTTCGAGTTCGGCCACAGTCAGTGTCAGTTCGCGCGTCGCTCCGCGACGCCAGACCGTCACACTCGCCTTGGTGCCCGGCTTGGTCGCCCCAACAATGCGAGGCAAGTCATTCGATTTTTCCACCGCCGCACCGTTGAAGCGCAAGATGATATCGCCCGCCTCCATGCCGCCGCTCTCTGCCGGGCTGCCGGCTTCCACGCGCTGCACCAGGGCCCCCTGCGCGCGAGCCAGTCCCAGCGACTCGGCCACGTCCTTCGTGACTTCGCCAATCTGTACGCCGATACGTCCGCGGGTGACACGTCCGCTCGTCTTCAACTGTTCGGCCACGCGCATGGCTTCGTCGATTGGCACGGCGAAGGAGATACCCATGAAGCCACCGGAGCGGCTGTATATCTGGGAATAGATGCCGACCACTTCCCCTCGCATGTTGATCAGCGGCCCGCCGGAATTGCCCGGATTGACCGCCACATCGGTCTGGATCAGAGGCAGGTAGTCCCCCGTATCGCGCGCCTTTGCCGAGACGATGCCGGCCGTTACGGTGTTCTCAAGGCCAAACGGCGATCCGATCGCAATCACCCATTCACCAACGCGCAAGCGGTTCGGGTCCCCGATTGCCAGACGTGGAAGATTGGTGCCATCAATCTTCACCACGGCGACGTCGGTACGCTTGTCCACGCCGATGATCTTGGCGCGGAACTCACGCTTGTCGGTCAGCGTGACATACACCTCGTCGGCGCCTTCGACCACATGGGCGTTCGTCAGCAGATAACCGTCAGGAGAAATAATGAATCCGGAACCGACGCCGCGGGGGACTTCCTCCTCCTGCTGTGGCGTGCGGCGCCCACGCGGAGAGGGAGCCTGCTGCGGCGGGACCGGAATGCCGAAGAAGCGCCGGAAGAACTCCTGCATTTCCTCGTCCTCGATGCCAGGCACTGCCCCGCCACGTCCGGGTCGCACACGTTCGGTCGTGCGGATATTGACTACGGCCGGCCCGGCGCGCTCGGCCAGATCGGCGAAATCCGGCAGCAGCTGGCCGGATTGTGCATGAGCCAGCCCGAAACCAGTGTCCACCGGCGCCACGATCAAGAGGCAGGCGCCAAGCAGCATGGCAAGCGACGCCGTGCGCACATGTTGAATCGCATTCATGTTTTCCTCTTCTTTTTTTGATTACCACTCCCTGGCGACAAGCCGAAAACTGCTGGCCTCGCCGTCCTTCATGCGCCGCAAGGCGCCACGCTTCACTGGCTCGCGGGCTTGAATTCGATCGAATTCGCGACCTCGCGGATTGCATTCGGCGGTACTTCGCCGACCACCGTCAGCCAGTAATCGCCGTAACGCTTGCCCATGATATTAAGCGCGCCCTGCCGCAGCGTACCCTCGGTCCGGCTATGCGAACCGGGTTCGATGAAGACCGAGATCGCGGCAAGGCCGTCAGAGAATATCACCTGCCCGATCTCGCGCCCTGGCTCTGCAGCGACTGTCTGCGTGCCGGCTGCCGGGCGCTCCGAGATCATGCGCCGGACCTCGCGAATCTTGCGAAAGCCCGGCGGCAAACGCTTGACCGACCAGCCTGACAGGCTCGCGTGCTCCGTGACCGCCTGCTCGACCCGCCAGTCGCTCGTATCTGAATGGCTGGGCCTTACATGACTTCGATCGACGCCTCCGAGCGAGATCTGGGTAAAGGCGATCTGCTCGACCACTTCGCCCCGGGCATTAAGAGTCTGCGCACGCAACAACAGCCCGGTTGCCTTGTCCGCCCATAGCTTGTAGCCGTAGCGCATGCGATCCTTGGGCTGCAGCATGATGGCCTGGCAGGGGCGACCCGCCACGCGCCCGCTCTCGCCGACGCGCAATTCGTAGTACTCACCCAGCTCTTCCGCGCTCGCACTCAGCAGAGCCGGGAACACGTCACGAGTCGCCCGTTTTTCCACCTGCAAGGTTCTCGTTTCCGGAACGTAGCAGATGACTTCTTCATTCGAACGAATGTATTCGCGTGGCGTGCCGTCGAGTATCTCAAGCTTTTCCAGCTCGGTTTCACCGTCGAGCAGGTGGGCGATGCGCGAGCTGCGCAGCTGACTCCCCTGCTGATAGACGAAAGTCCCCGAGTAGTTCAGCCGCTGCGGCGCACTCTGCATCTTGCCGAGCCAGACCCGGGCCTCTTGCGCATTGTCCTGGGCAAGCCTGTCCTGCGCCTGCGCAACGCAAGCAGCGAACAGCGAAACGGTTACGAGCAATCTGAATGAAGCGAGTGCCTTCTGCATACCCATCATTTGCCGGGAAAATTCGCGTTGCGCGCATACTCCGCGCTTTGATGCATGTCCGGTAACGACCGCTGATGTGCAAACAGGTAGTCATCGATGCGCGGATCGCGCAAGATTACGCCCTCGGGAGATGTGACCGGCACAATCGTTTCTGCCGGCACGGGGCCAGCCGCCGCAAGTGCGGGTCCGGATGATGCGGGCTGAAGTGCGTCAATCAGAGGCAAGGTCGCAACGAAGGCAAGTGCCGCAACAGCCACAGCCCCAGCGGCAAGGCGCCAAGTACGCGGCGCGACGCGAGAGGATCGCTCGACGACCTGCGGCGCGATGTATACCGGCTCTTTCGCAAGACGGGTGGACAGGCGAGCGGAAAAATCGTCACTCATGCGCAGCGCCATGTCATCCGAGCGCAACACATCGCCGATCCGATGGTAGAGCTCCCAGTCGCTCCGACCATCGCCATCGCGCAGATCAGCCAGAGCGATCTCAGTCTGGCCATCATCGAGTTCGCCGTCGATGAATGCCGATATCCGCTCGCGCTTCAACTCATTCGTATTCATAACTTCCTTGCACAGGCCAGCCCGGCATTCGCATTGATTCGTTCAGACTACGTTTGCGCGCCTACCAGCGCTTGTCGATGGCCGTGCCGAGCAGCGGGCGCAGCTTCTCTGCGATCGCCTCGCGCGCCCGGAAAATCCGGCTGCGGACGGTTCCAATGGGGCAACCCATTGCCTCGGCGATTTCATCGTAGCTCAAGCCTTCAATTTCGCGCAATGTGATTGCTAGGCGCAACTCGTCAGGCAATGCATCCATTGCCACATTCACCGTTTCGGCGATTTGCTTGGTCGCCAGCATGGATTCGGGCGTATTGATGTCACGCAGATGCTCACCATCATCGAAGGTTTCCGCTTCCTCGGCATCGGCCTCGGTCGAGGTCGGAGCCCGCCTCCCCTGTGTGACCAGGTAATTCTTTGCCGTATTGATACCGATCCGATACAACCAGGTGTAGAAAGCGGAGTCACCCCGAAATTGAGGCAGCGCACGGTAAGCCTTTATGAAGGCTTCCTGCACCACGTCCTCGGCTTCGGCCTGGTCGCGCACCAGCCGCGACACCAGGCGCATCAGCTTGCGCTGGTACTTGGTGACCAATAGCTCGAACGCCCGCTTGTCGCCACGCTGCACGCGTTCGACAAGTAGCTGGTCTATGTCGCGTTCTGTTGTCAATCCCGGTTTCCTTGTTCCATTGCAACATGCACGCGGCGTGAGCAGTTGACCATGGGAAATGTAAGAAGTTCAATCGGCTTCCAGATTTTTTCCGGAGGAGCGCATATCGCCGGCTTCGCTGCGTGCGGCCAGCCAACGGCAAGCCGCAGCAAGCGCGCGAAAGGACTCACGCGATGTACTGTCCGGCAGGATGGGCACCGTCCGGATACCGCCATCCTCGCTGCGCAGGCGCAACACCAACAGGTGCGGCCATAGCGTCGAGTCCGGCAGCAAGTGAACCGTCATGCCGCTCTCTCCTAGATGTGGCCGATTGGCGTCTGTACAAGGTCTGTTCTCTCCCGCCTCCCGGATCCAGACCTGCCCTGCTCCCGAAATGGCTATATGGTGAGTTTTTCGCAGCGTGCCACCATGAGAAAACCCAAACAGGGCAATGAATCCGCAGCAGACACAGAGCAGGAAACGGGCCAGCCAAACAAGGTCGTTGCCGACAAGGCCGAATGCGATTGCAACCGCAACTAATGCTGCGGCGAGGGACATCGCAAAGGTGAGAAGCAAGAGCAGCCGGGACGGCCGGACGACGGCGGAGACCGCTATCGACATGGAGGCAGGGGAAGAAACCGTGCTGCCCTTTGCATGAAAAAGGGCAGCACCAAAGTCAAAGCTTGCCGAACACGAGAGTGCCGTTGGTACCGCCAAAGCCGAAGGAGTTCTTCAGGGCGACACGAATCGGCATGTTGCGGGCAGTGTTTGCACAATAGTCCAGGTCGCAGGCCGGATCCTGGTTAAAAATATTGATGGTCGGCGGGGAAATCTGGTGATGCACGGCGAGCACCGTGAACACGGACTCCAGACCACCAGCGCCGCCAAGCAGGTGACCGGTCATCGACTTCGTTGAGTTGACCACTGCCTTTTTTGCCTGCTCACCCAGAGCACGCTTGATTGCAACCGTCTCGGCAATGTCACCCAGCGGCGTGGAAGTACCGTGTGCGTTCACGTAATCGACCTCATCGACGGTGACGCCGGCGTTCTTCATCGCGGACACCATGCAGCGCCGCGCACCGTCGCCGTCTTCCAGAGGAGCGGTCATGTGATAGGCGTCAGCACTCATGCCAAATCCGAGGATCTCGGCATAGATCTTCGCACCGCGCGCTTTTGCGTGCTCGTATTCCTCCAGCACCATCACGCCGGCACCCTCGCCCAGCACGAAACCATCCCGGTCCTTGTCCCAAGGGCGCGATGCAGTGACCGGATCGTCATTGCGCGACGACAGGGCGCGTGCAGCAGCGAACCCGCCAATACCCAGAGGAGAGACTGTTGATTCGGCCCCACCCGCGATCATCACGTCGGCATCGCCATACTCGATCATGCGCGCGGCCGCACCGATGCAATGCAGACCGGTCGTACAGGCGGTGACGATCGCCAGGTTCGGACCCTTCAGCCCGTACTTGATCGACAAATGGCCGGAGATCATGTTGATGATCGATGCCGGGACAAAGAATGGACTGATCCGGCGAGGCCCGCGCTTGGTCAACTCCGCGTGCGTCTCTTCGATCATTGGCAAGCCGCCAATGCCGGAGCCGACGATCACGCCGATGCGCTCGGCATTCTCTTCGGTCACCATCAGACCGCTGTCCTGCATCGCCTGGATGCCCGCGGCCATGCCGTAGTGAATGAAGGTGTCCATGTGGCGCGCTTCCTTGCCGGGGATGTAATCCTCGATATTGAAGCCCTTCACTTCACCAGCAAAACGCGTGGAAAAAGGCGTGGCGTCGAACTTGGTAATGGTCGCGATGCCGGATTTACCCTCGGTCAGCGCTGCCCAGGTATCAGCAATCGTGTTGCCAACCGGGGACACGCAGCCCAGTCCTGTCACCACGACGCGGCGTTCACGTGAGCGGGTCAAACAGTTCTCCTGGATACGATCAAATCAGGTTCCGAGGCTTCAAGCCTTCACGTGTGCCTTGGCGTAGTCGATCGCCTGCTGCACGGTCGTGATCTTTTCGGCTTGTTCGTCGGGGATTTCCATTTCGAATTCGTCTTCGAGGGCCATCACGAGTTCAACCGTGTCAAGCGAATCGGCGCCGAGGTCATCGACGAAGGACGACTCGTTCTTGATGTCCGCTTCGGCGACGCCCAATTGTTCGGCGACGATCTTCTTAACGCGTTGTTCGATGTCCGACATATTTTCCCTCCAGTGGGTTACGTAAAGTGCGCGCATTTTATCAGGTTTGCGCTTTGAAAATTCACTTTCAGCGCGGCTGCCCGCCAGGCTGAAAATGCGTGAAACCGGCTGCGATCAGACCATGTACATGCCGCCATTGACGTGCAGCGTGGTGCCCGTGATGTAGCCCGCCTGCGGTGATGCGAGAAATGCAACCGCCGCCGCGATGTCCTGCGGCTCGCCGAAACGACCGAGCGGGATCTGCTGCATCAGAGCCGCGACCTGCTGCTCGCCCAGCTCGCGCGTCATGTCGGTATCGATAAATCCCGGCGCTACGCAGTTGACAGTAATGTTACGACTGCCGATCTCGCGTGCGAGCGCACGACTCATGCCGGCCACACCTGCCTTCGCCGCAGCGTAGTTCATTTGTCCTGGATTGCCGGCCGAACCGACGACCGATGTGATGTTGATGATGCGACCAAACCTGGCCTTCATCATGCCACGCAGCACCGCGCGCGAAAGTCGGCCGACTGCCGTCAGATTGGTCGCGATCACCGCGTCCCATTCCTCATCCTTCATGCGCATGGCCAGCTGATCCTGGGTAATGCCGGCATTGTTGACGAGAATCGAAAGCGATCCGTATTCCTTTTGCACGCGCTCGATGACTTCGCTGCACTGCGCTGCATCGGTGACATTGAGCACGAGCCCCTTGCCAGAACCGGGGGCAATCGCTTCGAGATAATCGGTGATTGCAGCAGCACCTGATTCCGAAGTGGCGGTACCGACCACCTTTGCGCCTTGGCGCGCCAACTCCTGTGCGATGGCACGACCGATACCGCGCGAGGCGCCGGTGACTAATGCGACTTGATTGTTCAGATTCACTTGAGCACCTCCAATACCTTGTCCAGGGATGCCTGATCGAAAACGGCTTCGCCAACCAGATTGCCGTCGATGCGTTTGGTCAGGCCGGCCAGCACCTTGCCCGGCCCGCATTCGATGACGTGAGTGACGCCATCGGCTGCCATCTTGTGAACCGTTTCCACCCATCGCACTGGACTTGCCGCCTGGCGAACCAGCGCATCCTTGATGGCGGCGGAGTCCTGCACAACTGAAACATCGACATTATTGATCACCGGGATCTGCGGCACAGCAAACTCCAGCTTCTCCATATATTCACGCAGGCGCTCCGAAGCCGGCTTGAGCAGCGAAGAATGGAAAGGTGCGGAAACCGGCAACGGCAACGCACGTTTTGCGCCCTTCGCCTTTGCCGCTTCACAGGCACGTTCGACAGCAGCTTTATGACCGGCGATCACCACCTGGGCCGGAGCGTTAAAGTTGACGGCCTCCACCACCTCTTCCTGCGAGGCTTCCGCACACGCGGCGCGTACATCGTCGTCGGAAAGCCCGAGGATGGCGGCCATGCCGCCCAGCCCGACCGGCACCGCTTCTTGCATGGCTTGTGCACGGAAGCGCACCAGCGGCACCGCATCCTTGAATGCGATCACTCCGGATGCCACCAGTGCCGAGTACTCACCCAAGCTGTGACCGGCCACCACTGCAGGAACAGTACCGCCGGCGGCAATCCAGGCACGATAGCAGGCCACCGCTGCGGCCAACATGACCGGCTGGGTATTGGTGGTGAGATCAAGTTCTTCCTTCGGGCCTTCTGCAATCAGCCTGCCCAAATCCAAATGCAGGGCATCGGAAGCTTCGGCTAGTGTTTGCCTCACCACTTCATTGCCCGCAAAGCCGTTGAGCATCCCCACGGCTTGAGAGCCCTGGCCGAGAAACACGAATGCAAGTTTCGTCATGCTGGTAAAGGAAAATGAAAATGTCAGATGCGAATCAGAGCCGCGCCCCAGGTAAAGCCGCCGCCGACGCCCTCGACCAAGACATTCTGACCAGGCTTGATGCGGCCGTCGCGCATGGCGACATCGAGAGCAAGCGGGATGGATGCCGCCGAAGTATTGCCATGCTTGTCAACGGTAACAACCATCTTTTCCATCGGCAGGCCCAACTTCTTCGCAGTACCCTGCATGATGCGGATGTTCGCCTGGTGGGGAATCAGCCAGTCGACATCGGACGGGCTCAAACCTGCGGCATCGAGAGTCTCATGCGCCACCTTGTCCAGCACCGATACGGCGAGCTTGAACACGGCCTGACCATCCATGTGCAGAAAAGCGCTGCCCTGGACGACTCCACTAGCAACGGTACCAGGAACGCACAGGATCTTGCCGTATGAGCCATCCGCATGCAGGCGCGTTGCCAATATGCCCGGCTCCGCAGATGCGGAGAGCACAACGGCGCCTGCACCATCGCCGAACAACACGCAGGTAGTGCGATCTTCGAAATCGAGAATGCTGGAAAAAACTTCGGCGCCAACAACTAGCACTTTCTTGTGCATGCCGCTGCGGATGAGACTGTCGGCCACCGACAGCGCGTAGACGAAGCCGCTGCAAACGGCCTGCACGTCGAGCGCACCACAGCCGTTGCGAATTCCAAGCTTGTCCTGCACCACGCAGGCAGTGCTGGGGAAACCACCGAGATGATCTGGAGTCGAGGTCGCGAGGATGATCAGGTCAAGCTCGTCACCTTGCATGCCGGCCATATCAAGCGCGCGGCGCGCAGCAATCACAGCCAGGTCACTCGACTTGCCTCCCGGCTCGACATAGTGACGCGCCGAAATGCCACTGCGGGTGACGATCCATTCGTCAGAAGTCTCGATTCCCTTCTGCGCGAGTCTTTCTGCAAGCTCCTGATTGGTCACGAGCCGCTCAGGCAGGCAACTGCCGGTGCCGACGATTTTGCTGTAGACGGTCATGCGGATCTTTGTTGTATGGTTTCGGGGTGCGCGTCTTTCGACGGCTGCGGCATCAATTCCGCAATCGCCGTCGTTATGCGGGCCAATGCACCGTGATTGGCGGCGTCGTAGGCACGCTTGAGCGCCCACTCGTAGCCGTAGGCATTTTCGCCGCCATGGCTCTTGAACACCAGGCCACGCAGGCCGAGCAGGCTGGCGCCATTGTAGCGGGAAGGATTCATGCGCTGGGAAAACGCATGCAGTCCGCGCCGGGCGATCAAGGCGCCAAGCAAATTGAACGGACCGCTTTTGAGTTCCGCGGTCAGCGCTGTCTTGACGAATCGCCCGAGCCCTTCCGATGCCTTCAGGACCACGTTGCCGACGAAACCATCGCACACGACGATATCCGTCGTGCCTTCGAAGATATCGTTGCCTTCGACGTTGCCATAGAAATTGAGGATGCCCTTCTCATGGTCCGCGCGCAGCAGGGCTGCCGTCTGCTTGACCACTTCATTGCCCTTGATGTCTTCCTCGCCGATATTAAGCAGGCCGACGGTGGGACGCGATCTGTCTTCCAGCGCCGACACCAGGGCCGACCCCATCAACGCGAACTGGTGCAGATGCTGCGGCTCGCAATCGACGTTTGCACCGAGATCAAGCATGTAGGTCGGGGCGTTCTTCTGGTTCGGAATCAGTGTGCAGATCGCCGGGCGATCGACGCCGGGTATTGTCTTGAGCACATAACGCGAGAGCGCCATCAATGCACCGGTATTGCCGGCCGAAACGCACGCCTGGGCGGCGCCATCCTTGACCAGCGTGATTGCCACCCGCATTGACGAATCTTTCTTCTTGCGCAATGCAACTTCAACCGGATCGTCCATCGTGACGACTTCGGTCGCGTTGATGACGGATATTCTGGGATGGTCAGCAGCAGAGTGCCGCTTCAACTCGGCCCGCACAAGGGCCTCCGGCCCAACCAGAACCAGCTCGGCATCGGGTTCGTTGCGCGCGAAGGAAACGGCTGCAGGAATGGTGACTGACGGGCCATGATCGCCACCCATGCAGTCAATGGATATCTTGATTGTCATTGAATTGATTCAGAGCCTTGCCAACCACAACGTCGGCCGGACCGGGCGTCGATTCAAAATGACGCGAGGGAGCACGTGCTTGAACATGAAGAAGCGATGGAGCGCGAGTTGGATCACGATTGACTGCAATACCAGCCGGCAGCCATTCTTGCACACTCCCGCCGAAAATCGGAACAGGAAGGAGCATTTCAGTGCAGCAGCGCGCGGCAATGGGAATCACTCCGATTCCGACACCACACCCTGACACGCCTCCAGAGCACATCCGTACACTCCCATGCCGCAGCGAGGTCCGCGCAGCACATGAAAAAACGGCGCCAAATCAGACATTGCGCGCCGCTTGATCAATCAACGAGGAGAGGAAATTACTCGTCGTTCTTCGTCTTCAATACCTTGCGACCACGGTAGTAGCCGTTCGGGCTGATGTGATGACGCAGATGCGTTTCACCGGTGGTCGGCTCGACTGCCAGCGGCGGCGCCGTCAGGAAGTCGTGCGCGCGATGCATGCCGCGCTTGGACGGGGATTTTTTGTTCTGCTGGACAGCCATGATGACTTCTAAACCAAAGATTCGAAATATTAACACACCCCGGCCCGCAAGCATCGCAGGCCGGCATCAGGACATCGGCAAATACCGGCGTCGCTACCGTTTCAGATTCTTGAGCACCGAAAACGGCGAAACCTTTTCTTCTTCCGGGGCACGCGGAATTGCGCCCTGATCCGGACAGACGTCATGACGCGCAGACAAGGGCAGCGACAGCAAGGCATCGTCTTCGACCAAGCCGGCAATTTCCATCGCGCGACCGCCCACGATCACCTCGACATTCTCATCGTCCAGCAAGGCATCGATCTCGTTGGCACTCGCCTCATCCTGCGCCAGCACAAGAGTGGCCGACGAGTCGATATCGTAGGCAAGTGGTTGCAAACAACGCTGACAGACTAGCTTTACGATGCCGCGCACCATCATCGTCAATTGTGGATGTCCATGGTGATCGCGCCCACCTTGCAAGCGCCAGCGCAAACTTCCAGAGCCGCCGTCCACCGTTTCCTGGGCCAGACGAGGCAATTGCGCGACAGGTATCTCGCCCTCGCGCTGCTCTCCCTGGCGACAAAAATCGAATGCGTCGATAGTGAGATCGCTCATACATCCGCCGAATCCGGAAAACCTGCGATAATAGCAGGCTTTTCCCTTTTACGTCAAAGCTTTAGCGAGGCGCCAGCCTGCCATCGCCTCCCTTTTCGTTGCGTTAATGCCTACCATTTCCCGTCTGATCCTCGCCTCCAGCTCTCATTACCGGGCCGAGTTGCTGCAGCGCCTGCAATTGCCCTTCGATGTTCGCGTGCCAGCCATCGACGAAACGCCGCTGGGGGGAGAGGCGCCGGAACAGACTGCCGTGCGTCTGGCACGCGGAAAGGCCCATGCGGTGGCCGTCGAGCATCCGGGTGCGCTCGTGATCGGCTCAGATCAGGTTGCGACCCTGGATGGCATTCAGATCGGCAAGCCCGGCAATCACAGCAAAGCCATGGAGCAATTGCGCGCAATGCGCGGGCGCAGCGTCGTCTTCCATACCGCACTGTGCCTGTGGGACGGTCGACGCGATGACGATACAAACGTTCAATGCGAGAACGTCCAGACCGTGGTTACATTTCGTGAATTGCCGGACCATGAACTGGACGCCTATCTGCGAATTGAACAGCCGTACGACTGCGCCGGCAGCGCAAAGAACGAGGGGCTGGGCATCGCGCTGATCGAGCGCATCGAAAGCACCGACCCGACGGCCCTGACCGGCTTACCCCTGATTGCATTGACCGCGATGCTGCGCCGCGTCGGCGTTCCCTTCTTTGGGTGCTGAGATGGCAGGCACACTTTTTCTGCTCCCGAACACGCTGGGCACCCCTTCGTCCGGCGCCTGCGATCCGCTCGGGTGGCTGATTCCGCAGCAGGTGCAGGCCTTGACGGCGAAGCTCGACTATTTCATCGGCGAGAACGCCAAGACCACTCGCGCCCACCTCAAGACGGTAAGCACGCATATCCCATTGGCGCGGCCACTGCAAGAAATCCGGATTGCCGAACTGAATGTCAATACGGAAGCCGCCGCCCTTCCCGCCCTGCTGGCGCCGCTGAAGTCAGGACAGGACGCGGGCCTGATCTCGGAGGCCGGTGTACCAGCCGTCGCCGATCCGGGTGCCGAACTGGTACGTCTCGCGCATCGCGAGGGTATTCGCGTACAGCCACTGGTCGGCCCATCCTCTCTGCTGATGGCCATCATGGCCAGCGGCCTGAACGGACAGAGCTTCGCGTTCAATGGCTACCTGCCGACCGACAGCAGCGCTCGCACCAAACGCATCCGTCAGCTTGAGGAGCGCTCGCGCACGGAACGCCAGACTCAGATGTTCATCGAGACGCCCTACCGAAATGCCGCCCTGCTGGAGGCTTTTCTGGCGGTGTGCCAGCCGCGCACGCTGATATGCGTTGCGCGCGACCTGAGTCTTGAAGGCGAAATGATCCGCACCCAGAGTGTGGCGCAGTGGAAGGCCGAAGTGGCACAGGGCAACGCGCCTGATCTGCACAAGCGGCCTGTCGTGTTCCTGATGCTTGCAACATGATGCCCCTCCCCTCAATCAGGGCAAGGCCATCCACGCGGATGCGGATCTGCAGACATGCAAAC
>JAEZHR010000020.1 GCA_023416415.1 Pseudomonadota bacterium | reverse complement strand
GATCGGAGAGGCGTCGAAAGTTCGGGCATTGCCGTGAATGTTGAAGAAGTGCGTGTGAAGAAGATTCGCAATCTTCATACCATCCAACAGGCAACATTCATGCACAAAAATGAGGCGAAGAAAGGCTTTCGAGGAGACGTTTTCCGAAAAGGGGGCTTGAAGCGCCATCAGGGTGCGCGCTTTGCCTTGTGATGGTGCGAATGTGCAGGTTCGTGCACCTCTCCCATCACCAGGTTCAGCTGTCCGTGGTGCACGCCGCGTTCGGCTATGAGCAGATTTGCAAGACGGCGCACTTCGTCCGCCGGGCCCTTGAGCATGACGGTTTCAAGGCAGCGGGAACGATCGAGGTGCATGTGGGTGGTGGCGATGGTCAGGTGGTGATGCGCATGTTTCTAGTGCTGATATCTGTGCTCCTGCGTCAGTCCGCCATAGCCATATGCAGTCGCACGCACATCCTCGACGTGGATATAACTCACCTCATGCACATCCCCGAGGAGGTCGGCGAACATGGCATAGGCTGCACGAATGTATTGCGCCTTCTCGGCCTTCGTATTCGTTTCGTCCGTGATCTTGATATCGAAATAAAAGCTGCTCTTTCCTTGCTCCGAAAGCGGCATTCCTCCGACGATCCAGTGTTCCGGGTTGACGTAGGTGACTGCAACCGACGTGACCTCCGGCTTCTTTTTCAGGATGCGGGCCGTCAGTTCGATGAGTGAAGACGATATCGCGGCAGTGAGCTCACGGGATTCCCGAGCTGCAATCTTGACGTTGAGGATGGGCATGGCGACGCTCCTTTTGGTTAGCAATGCAACTATATGGACAAAAAAATCGCTGATCATTTAAGCGCGGAGCGAACTCCCCTGACAGCGGCAACGAGATCGACAAAAGGCTGCTCGCCAATGACGCGCTTGATACGCGTGGTGACCGCCGCACTTGCCTTGTCGAGCGGAGTCTGCAGAGCGATGGCGCTGGCGGTCGGGTGTACTTCAATTTCGCGACCGTCCGAGTTCGATGGCTGGCGAGTGATCAGCTTCTTCGCAGCAAGGCCATCCAGCGCGCGCGTGGCGGTAGGGCGCGAAATCGCCAGGGCATCCGCCAGCTGGCCTTGTCGAATTCCCGGACAACGCAAGACCGCGCGCAGCAAAAATCCTTGGGGGGCGGTCAGGCCAAACGGCTTGTAAGCCTCGGTCCAGTTGCGCTCCAGCTGCCGGGCCAGCGCCGCGGTATTGAAGTAAAGGCAATGATCAAACATGGGGCAAGCATAGCAGGAGATGATTAGCTGTGCAACTATAGATGTTTCCCATCGCGGGTCTACAGCATGTTTTCGTCCTGGCCGCGACCAGCGCATGAAGCAGTCACGGCAGGCAGATCGAAGGTGGTCTCTGCGAAAGCACCCGCTGCACAAACGGAAGTGGGCACTGCACCGCTGCGTTCAGCGGCTCGCATTTGGAGGTCGGCGGGAGCGATTCGTCTGCCTCTCAAATGATTTCATGATCCCGGTAATCAGGCCCCAGACAACCACCGCAAAGAACAGGCCCAGAAAGATACCGGCGAATACTTCGACATCAGCAACGCTTTCGCAGCACGTCTCGTCGAATGCATTCGTCAGGAATTGCCACGCAGGTTCAGGCAGGTTGATGAACCAAAGGGAAGGGGTCTCGATCCATATCGTCGTGAATGCCACGCTGAAAAAAAACAGCCATCCAGCGACCAGAATCGACTTTGCGGCTCTGCTCATCGCCGCCCCAACCCCGCCACGCACCAGGAACGCTTCGCATCGGAGTACTTTTCTGGAATTTCTGGGAAATGTGCTGCGAACATGACGGCTTTCGCCCCCCAACGGACAGACAAGTCAATTTTTTACGCGCCGCTTCAACATCATTGGCATGGCCGATGATCTGCTCATTTTTCACCAGTCCGACGGTAGGCACGATGCTGCAGTTGAATAATCGTGACGTCAGTCTCGACCTCACCCCGCGCAATCCTCAATATTGATTGACCAGCTTGCGGGTCGCATTCAAGACAATCACCCAGCTATGTGAACAGCGCGGGTTCCATGTCCATCGGGCAAGATGGTATAGCCGCTTCATGACCATCACCATCCCATGGACATGGGGGGCTGGAAGATTCAGGTGTTCATGCCCTCCCCGATCAACGAGCGCCACATTGCAGGTGCACCTTTACCGAGGCCAGCGCGCACTGCTCTTTTTGTATAGGAGAGTCCTGCAGATCGGGCTACCTTGGAGCGTGGGCATGGCCGAGCTGGAGGCCTCGACGCCTGCCATGCTGACCAGCCAGAAAATCGATCACGTCCTGGCGCATATGAAGGCGTGTACGCCTTGATCGCGGCCCGCTGTATGGATCCGGGATGCCGCTGCATCTCTGACTCCTGGTCGATTTCCGCCGACCTCTGCCAATCTCTGCCGATGCCGCCTGGGTAAATAAGACCCGAAAGCCAAGCCCCGCCAGATCTGCATCATCAGTCGCGCCAAACCATCCCGCGCTTTGTCCAAAGCCAACGATTGCTACCGCGTTACAACTTCCCCCTTGCGCAAAGTACTGTATTTTTATACAGTGAAAAGCAAACAAAGACAGTAACGACTCATGCTTCCCCGACTGACAACAGCCCCCTTGGCTCCCGACACTTTTTCCCCGCTCGTCTGGCGTGCGGACCAGCTGGCCGGATCTCCGGCTGTGGCGCTTTCCAGTGGCTGCCCGGCGCTGGACCGGGAGCTGCCCGGGGGCGGTTGGCCAACCGGCGGGCTGACCGAGCTGCTGCTGGCGCAGCACGGCATCGGCGAGATCCGCATGCTGCTGCCGGCTTTGCAGCAGGTGGCCGCGCAGCGGCCGGTTGCGTTGATCCAGCCGCCGCATTTACCGCAAGCGGCGGCCTGGATTGCCGAGGCATTTCCGCTGCAGCGCCTGCTGTGGCTGCACGGTACGCGTTCGGCCGATGCCTGCTGGGCGGCCGAACAGGCGCTGCGCAACGGCTCCTGCGGGGCAGTGCTGATGTGGCAGTCGCAGCTGCGCACCGAAGTGCTGCGCCGGCTGCATCTGGCGGCACAGGCTTCCGATACGCTGTTCTGGCTGATCCGTCCGCTTGCCTTCGTCCAGCAGGCGTCGCCGGCGCCCTTGCGCCTGGAGCTGGCCCCCGCTCGAGGTGGCGTGCGGCTCAGCTTTCTCAAGCGGCGCGGGCCGCCACGCGACGAACCGCTGTTCGTGCCTTTTCCGGGAGTTTCCGAACCGGTCGATTCGCCCGGTTCAAGCGTTCTTTCCGCTTCTCCCGTTACTCCTGTTTCGTCCGTTTTGCCCGCTTCGTCGCATTCAAGCATTTCCTCCGTTTCCGCACCGCTTCTTCATGCGCACCTGGATCGCCATCTGCCTGCCGCTGCTGCCGCTCGAAGCCCTGCGTCCGCGCTGGGCTAGCCCGGGCCGGCATGTGGTGATCGACCGGGAGCGTGCATTGGTGGCAAGCGAGCTGGCGCTGGCGGACGGCGTGAGGGCGGGCATGCGCAGGGGCGGCATCCTGAGTCTGTCTCCGGAAGCTGTCCTGCATGCGCGCAGCGAGGCTGCCGAGCGGGAGGCGCTGGAACATGTCGCGTTCGCGCTGCTGCAGTACACGCCCGAAGTGGCCCATGCCGAGCAGCACACGCTGCTGCTGGACGTGACGGCCAGCCTGCGTGCCTTCGGCGGACGGCGGACATTGTGCCGGCTCGCGCTGGGGACCGTCGCCGCGCTCGGATTCACATCCCGGCTCGGAATGGGGGCGACCGGGCGCGGGGCCTGGGTGCTGGCGCAGTGCGAGGGGGGGCGCGAAACGGCGCGCGGGCGGCGGCGTGTCGTGGGGCTGAATTCGCTCAGGCGCTGTCTTGATCAGCTGC
>JAEZHR010000405.1 GCA_023416415.1 Pseudomonadota bacterium | reverse complement strand
GCATGGCGGGCTTCGCATTCGTCGATCAGCGCCACCGCGCTCGATTGACGTTCGCGCAAGCGGCGCGCGTACTCAGCCATCGACAGAAAATCCGTTGTCACCTGATCTTCCCTTTCAGTCCGGTTTCATTGTTGTTGCCTGGCGCACTTGGGCAGGCGGCAGCAGAACAACGTGTTCGCTCAGTGGCACTTCTTCGCAATCGGACCGGTAATTGCCGCCCTCGATCACGGCGAAGCGGTCACCGTCGCCGAGCGCAACCAGACCGTGATGCCAGGTATCGCGATGCAGGCTGACCCCTTGTCCCGGAGCGCTCAGGAAGGCACGCAGTCTTGCAAATTCCGGCGTCTCGCCACCAGGGCATACGACCACCACGAAGCGGTGCATGCCAAGCGGAAGAAAGACCTGAGCCGCCTGCCGATGACGTTCGAGCTTCAGGATCGGCAGGGGAAACTGGCGGGCGTCGGCGTCATAGATGCCGATGCGCGGCTGCGCCGCGCCAGCATTGAGGTCCAGTGCGGCCAGATCGGAATAACGGCGGGTCGTACCGCCATTGATCAGCTCCGGGACCACGGCGCCTGGATCGATCACCAGCCCAAAGGGAGAAAAGCTTTCCTCGGTCAGCGGTTCGCATGACAGCTGCCGGACCGCCTGTTCAACGTTGTTCATTCCTGCGCCTTGAATCTGCACCCTGAGTCTGCAACTTGAATCGCGTTTGCCGGTATTCGCCGGCCCGAACCTTACAGGTCGATCGTACGGACCAGATCAGCGATCGCGCGTCCCATGCCTTCGGTATTGGCGTCGCCACCCAGATCAGCCGTGCGCGGACCCTTTGCGAGCGTGGTTTCGATCGCCTTCAGAATCGCGTCATGCGCGCGCAGATAGCGGTCGTCCGCGCCCAGTGCCGGGTCCCTGCCGAGGAAGTCCAGCATCAACGCGCCGGACCAGATCATGGCCACCGGATTGGCGATGCCCTTGCCGTAGATGTCCGGCGCCGAGCCGTGCACCGGCTCGAACAGCGAGGGGAAGTTGCGGTCCGGATTGAGATTGGCCGAGGGTGCAAGTCCGATCGTGCCGGTGCACGCAGGGCCGAGATCGGACAGGATGTCGCCGAACAGATTCGATGCCACCACCACGTCGAAGCGCGTCGGGTTGAGCACGAAGCGCGCGGAGAGGATGTCGATGTGCTGGCGGTCGGTGGAAACGTCCGGATATTGCGCGGCCATGGCGTCCGCCCGCTCGTCCCAATACGGCATGGAGACGGCGATGCCGTTCGACTTGGTGGCCACCGTCACATGCTTGCGTGCGCGCGAGCGGGCCAGTTCGAACGCGAACCGCAGCACGCGGTCGCAACCGATGCGCGTGAAGACGTTTTCCTGAATCACCACTTCACGGTCGGTGCCCTCGAACATGCGGCCGCCCAGCGCGGTGTACTCGCCTTCGGTGTTCTCGCGCACGACGTAGAAGTCGATGTCGCCGGCCTTGCGATTGGCCAGCGGGCACGGCACGCCCTCGAACAGGCGCACCGGACGCAAGTTGATGTACTGGTCAAAGTCGCGGCGGAACTTGAGCAGCGAGCCCCACAGTGAAATGTGATCGGGAACCCGCGACGGCCAGCCCACCGCACCGAAGTACAGCGCGTCCACGCCCTCAAACTGAGCGCGCCAGTCGGCAGGCATCATGCTGCCGTGCTGCTCGTAGTAGTCGCAGCTGGCCCAGTCGATGTGACGGAATGCCAGGTCGAGGCCGAAGCGCTCGGCGGCAGCTTCGAGCACGCGCATGCCTTCCGGCATGACTTCCTTGCCAATGCCGTCGCCAGGAATGACGGCGATACTGAACTGCTTGCTTGCGCCCCGAGTCATGCTTGCTTCCTTGAAAATTCAATCGGTCCTGATCTTATCGGCGTGCAAGACGATTTATAATCCCCCGTCTGTGAATAGATCATGCACGGTTCGTGAATAATCAAATCCTCCCTGAAGACCTCAAGGTGTTCACGACCGTGGCACGGTGCTCCAGCTTCAGCGCGGCAGCGACAGAGCTGGGCGTGTCCCCCGCCTATGTGACCAAGCGCGTGCGCATGCTGGAATCCCAGCTCGACGTGCGCCTTTTTCACCGCTCAACGCGTCGCGTCGTCATCAGCGAAGACGGGGAACGGGTCTACGACTGGGCCCGGAAAATCCTCGACAACATCGACCACCTCTACGACGAAGTCGCGAAGTCGCGCGAAGCGCCGCGCGGGCGGCTGCGCATCTGCAGCAGCTTCGGCTTCGGCCGCAATCTGGTCGCTCCGGCAATCGCCGGGCTGGTCAGCCGCTATCCGGAGATCGAGGTGCGCTTCGAAGTATTCGACCACCTGATCGACATCGCCAGCGAAGGCTTCGACATCGACATCCGGGTCGGCGACGAAATTGCCGGAGACATGGTTGCGCGGCGGCTCGCTTCCAACTACCGCGTCCTGTGCGCGGCGCCGGACTACCTCGCACGGGAGGGACATCCGCGCAGCGTGGCGGACCTGGCCGGGCATCATTGCCTCGTCATCAAGGAGCGTGACATGCAGTTCGGGGTCTGGACGCTGACGAACGGGCGGCAGCAGGAGACCGTCAAGGTGACCGGGCCGCTGTCATCGAACAACGGCGAAATCGTGTTGCGCTGGGCGGTGGAAGGAAGGGGCATCGCATTGCGCTCGATCTGGGACGCGCGCCCCCATATCGAGCGCGGCGAACTTGTCCGGCTGCTGCCGGCGTGGCGTCAGGATGCCAACGTCTGGGCCGTGTACCCGATGCGCCTGACCGGCTCGGCCAAGGTGCGGGTGTGCGTGGAGTACTTCGAGGAATACTTTCGCAACCTGCGGATCGAGACCCAGCCGGTCCTCTGAGTCGGGCGAAAATGAAAAATCGGCATCGCGCTTGCGCGCGATGCCGATTTTTCAATGCTTGCCGATGCGCCGGCACACCGATCGGTGTGCCGGAACCCGCATCAGGCAGTCAGTGCTGCGAGTGCGGCGTTGAAGGTCGCGCTCGGGCGCATGACGGCCTTCACCTTGGTTTCATCGGGCTTGTAGTAGCCGCCGATGTCCACCGGCTTTCCTTGCACTTCGAGCAACTCTGCAACGACCGTCTGCTCCTTGTCCGCCAGCGTCTTCGCCAGCGGTGCGAAGGCAGCGGCCAGTTCCGCATCTTCGGTCTGCGCCGCCAGTTCCTGCGCCCAGTACAGGGTCAGGTAGAACTGGCTGCCACGGTTGTCCAGCTCGCCGGTCTTGGGCGAGGGCGACTTGCGGTTGTCCAGCAGCTTGCCGGTCGCGGCGTCGAGCGTCCTGGCCAGGATCTTCGCCTTGTTGTTGCCGGTCTTGATGCCCAGGTCTTCGAAGCTCACCGCCAGCGCCAGGAATTCACCGAGCGAATCCCAGCGCAGGTGGTTTTCCTCGACCAGCTGCTGCACGTGCTTCGGAGCCGAACCGCCGGCGCCGGTTTCGTACATGCCGCCGCCGGCCATCAGCGGAACGATGGACAGCATCTTGGCGCTGGTGCCCAGCTCCATGATCGGGAACAGGTCGGTCAGGTAGTCACGCAGGATGTTGCCGGTGACGCTGATCGTGTCCTTGCCGCGCTTGACGCGTTCCAGCGTGTAGCGCATGGCGCGCACTTGGCTCATCACACGGATGTCCAGGCCGGTGGTGTCGTGCTCCGGCAGGTACTTGGCCACCTTCTTGCGCAGTTCGGCTTCGTGCGGACGGTAGGAGTCGAGCCAGAACACGGCCGGCATGCCGGAGTTGCGCGCGCGGGTAACGGCGAGCTTGATCCAGTCGCGGATCGCGGCGTCCTTGACCTGGCACATGCGCCAGATGTCGCCCTTCTCCACGTTCTGGGACAGCAGCACTTCGCCGGTCGCCAGATCGGTGATGTTGGCCACGCCGTCTTCCGCGATTTCGAAGGTCTTGTCGTGCGAGCCGTATTCCTCGGCCTGCTGCGCCATCAGGCCCACGTTGGGCACGGTGCCCATGGTGCGCGGATCGAATGCGCCATGCCATTTGCAGAAGTTGATGATCTCCTGGTAGATACGGGCGAAGGTGCTTTCCGGGATCACGGCCTTGACTTCCTTCAGGCGGCCGTCGGCACCATACATCTTGCCGCCGTTGCGGATCATGGCCGGCATCGAGGCGTCGACGATGATGTCGTTGGGCGAGTGGAAGTTGGTGATGCCCTTGGCGGAATCGACCATCGCCAGTTCCGGACGGTGTTCCTGGCAGGCGTGGATGTCGCGAATGACTTCTTCGCGCTGCGAATCCGGCAGCTGTTCCAGCTTGGCGTACAGGTCGGCCATGCCGTTGTTGACGTTCACGCCCAGGCTTTCGAGCAGCGCGCCGTGCTTTTCGAAGGCTTCCTTGTAGAAGGTGCGCACGCAGTGACCGAATACGATCGGGTGCGAGACCTTCATCATCGTGGCCTTGACGTGCAGCGAGAACATCACGCCGGTCTTGCGCGCGTCCTCGATCTGCTTTTCGTAGAAGTCCAGCAGCGCCTTGCGGCTCATGAACATCGAATCGATGATTTCGCCTTCAAGCAGCGAGACCTTCGGCTTCAGGACGATCGTCTTGCCGCTCTTGGTGACGAGTTCCATCTTGACGTCGCGCGCACGGTCCAGCGTCATCGACTTTTCGCCGTGGTAGAAGTCGCCGCCGGTCATGTGCGAGACATGGGTGCGCGAGGCCGGCGACCATTCGCCCATCGAGTGCGGGTTCTTACGCGCGTATTCCTTCACGGCGCGCGGGGCGCGGCGGTCGGAGTTGCCTTCACGCAGAACCGGGTTGACCGCGGAGCCGATGCACTTGCCGTAGCGTGCCTTGATCGCCTTCTCTTCGTCGGTCTTGGGATCGTCCGGATAGTCGGGAATGTTGTAGCCCTTGCCCTGCAGTTCCTTGATCGCTGCCTTCAGCTGACCGACGGAGGCGCTGATGTTGGGCAGCTTGATGATGTTGGCGTCCGGCTCGAGCGTCTTCTTGCCCAGCTCGGTCAGCGTGTCGGGCACGCGCTGTTCCGGCGTCAGGCAGTCGGCGAAATTGCCGAGGATGCGCCCGGCGACCGAAATGTCGCTCTGCTCGACACGGATTCCGGCTTGCCTGGCGAAAGAACTCACCACGGGCAGGAAGGCGTGGGTCGCCAGCATGGGTGCCTCGTCGGTGAGCGTGTAGATGATGGTCGATTCGGTGGTCATGTCTCGGTGTGCGCGGAGGTTGGAGGAGGAATTCTTCGCCTTGAGATCATCGCCTGATGCGGCGGGCATTTGGCGCCGGTCGGTTGAGCGTGGTCTTTGACGAGGCCTTGTCTGGGTCTTTATCCGGGTCTTTGTCCAGATCCACTCGGGATCCTGTCCAGGTCGACCCAGGTCTTATATAAGACATAAGAATGACTCGCACATTATGCATTAGCTTTTCACACTATGCAAACCTGCGCTGCAGCATCGGCGCGCAACACTTGCGCCCGCCCCGCCTCGGTCTTGCCAGTTTCACCAGCCCCACTTCAGGCCGCGCGCTTGCTGCCGTCTCTGAAAAGCGCGGAAGGTAATGCGAAATCCTTCGTTGTCTGCGTCCGCCTGCGTTCCTGGACTCGTTCCACTTTCATCACAAGGGAGCATGGAGCCATCGCACGAACTTCCACCCCGGCCCGCGCCGGCGACCGTCGAAACAGATCGGCGCTTTCACCACCAAGGGCGCGGCCGGCGGGCTACCTGTCCTCCTCACGGCACAGCAGCGCATTGCGACCACGATGCATGACGCCGGCCCCTTTGCAGGCGCTTCGATTGCCGCCCGGCCGGGCCGCCGCCGATCACCAGCGCATCCGCTTCGTAGTTCGTGGAACCGTTGCCGGATGCGACCCTGATTTCGCCTTTCATTTCTGCTCCTTCCACCATGACGTACAGACGAACGATGGGTGCGAGCGAGTCTGGCCGGGCAAACGAAGGAATTCGCGTTTGGTTATTACGCTTTCGCGGGCACCGGCTTGCTGACCGGCATCGGAACAACGTCACGCGCCCATGAACGAAAGTGCATGAAAACCATCTGACAGGCATTCGACGCAGCAAGCGTAAAAGGAACTGTGATGCAAAGGATTTCGGAAGTCATGACACGCGACGTGCAGTTCGTGGCGCCGCGCGAGAGCGTGCGGCGCGCCGCAGAGATGATGGACGCGTTGAACGTGGGTGCCCTGCCCGTGTGTGACGGCGAGCGACTGGTCGGCATCGTCACCGACCGCGACATCACGGTGCGGGCGACCTCGACCGGTGCCGCGCCGGACGATACCTTGGTCAACGACGTGATGAGCGCGGACGTGCGCTGGTGCTTCGAGGATCAATCGCTGGACGATGTGATGCAACAGATGTCGGACACCCAGATCCGGCGCGTGCCGGTGGTGTCGCACGATGAAGCGCGGCGGCTGGTGGGCATTGTTTCGCTGGGCGATGTCGCCACGCGCGCGCAAGCCGATGGCCGGGAGGTCGGGCACGTGGTGGGCAAGCTTTCTTCGCCTTCGGAGCCGGATCGCGAGCCCGCCCGGTCTCAGGGCGGAGCGGAAAAAGGTGGCGATGGCGCGCCACGGATGCGCATGGCATCGGACGTCGACACCGGTGCCGGACTGGCCGGCAGCGACGTCCTGGATGCGGGCATGAACCCCAGGTACGGCAGCTCGACGACCGGCGACCCCAGTGACGTGGTCGAGGTAACGCCGGAGGATCTGGTCAATCGCAATGCGCCGGGCGCGACCTCGCTCAATCCCGAGCGCACGGGCAACATGGGAAAGAAGGTGGCGGAGAAGGATGGCGTCGAGGTGCGTCGCGTCGAGCACGTTGACGAGGACACCTCGAGCGGGGAAAGCGGGGCGCCAGCCGGTGTGGATGTCGGCGCGGCCGGCGCCAGCGGCGGAACGGCAGGCACCGCGGGTTCGGCCGGTACCGGATTGGGCGAAAGGCCCTGAGCGCGCGCCGGGTCACTGCGACCGGCGGCGCACTCAATGCTGCACGCAATGCATCTGCCAGTGCGCTACGACAGCAAGCCCTCCTCCTGCATCGCCGCACGCACCTTTTCGCGTGCACCGACGCGCGCCTTGAACGCTTCGATGTGCGGCCAGCCGCTGGTGTCGATCTTGTGCAAGCGCGTCCAGTTGAGCACGGTGAACAGGTAGGCGTCGGGAGCCGTGAAGCGGTCACCCATGATGTAGTCGCGCCCGGCCAGCATCTGGTTCAGTGTGTTCAGGCGGCGTGCGATGCCGGCCATCTGGACCGAACGCATCTCGGGCGTGAGGGCCGGGTTGAACAGGGCGCCGATGTTCTTGTGCACCTCGGTGGCGATAAAGTTCAGGACGGACATCTGGTTGTAGCGTTCGATGCTGCCGCACGGGGCAAGCAAGCCGCTGTCGGGCCGCTGGTCGGCCAGATACTGGCAGATCACGGCGGCTTCGGTGATGACCTCGCCGCTGTCGAGCACCAGCGTCGGCACATAGCCCTTGGGATTGACCTTCCAGTAGTCGTCGCCGGTCTCGGTCTTCTTGTTCGCAAGGTCGACCTTGACCAGGTCGAGCGCCAGCCCTGCCTCGCAGGCGACGATATGCGGAGCCAGCGAGCAGGCACCAGGGGCATAGTAGAGCTTCATGAGTGACATCCTCTTGTGCGTTGTTGATCGAGCGCCGCGCGCTCGGGGTGACAGGTGTGACGGCAGACCATTCTGCCCGAACTGCGCCGATGCTGCCGACGGGCAGGCCTATTGCATGAAAGAACGGAAGCACGAGCCGACGCATTTCCCGGAACCGCGGGGCATGCGCTCTTCTCTGTAGCATGTCGACCTGACGCTTATCCACCCGCGGAGTCTCCATGGCCGGAAGTCTGCTCTTGCTGCTCGACGACATCAGCCTGCTCGCAGACGATGTCGCCACGATGTCCAAACTGGCTGCCAAGAAGACTGCCGGCGTGCTGGGCGACGACATCGCGCTCAATGCCAATCAGGTAGCGGGCTCTTCGCCCAGCCGTGAACTGCCGGTCGTGCTGGCCGTGGCCAAGGGTTCGGCGATCAACAAGGCCATCCTCGTGCCACTGGCACTGCTGCTGTCAGCCTTCGCGCCATGGGCCCTGACGCCGCTACTGATGCTGGGCGGCGCCTATCTTTGCTTCGAGGGCACGGAAAAGGTCGTTCATGCGCTGATGCACGACAAGGCGAGTGACGCCGCGCACCATACGCAACTGGTGGACAAGGTGCAGCAGCATACGCCGGAACAGCTGGTGCACCTTGAGCGTGAAAAGATCAACGGCGCCGTGCGCACCGACTTCATCCTGTCCGCTGAGATCGTCGCCATCACGCTGGGGAGCGTCCAGGAAGCCGGCCTGCTCGAGCAGGCGCTGGTCCTGGTGGCGATCTCGGCCATATTCACCGTCGGTGTCTATGCGCTGGTGGGCGGCATCGTCAAGCTAGACGATCTCGGCATCTGGCTTGCCGGTGCACAAAGCCGCGTGCGGCGGTCGATGGGAAGGGCAATCCTGCTTGCCGCGCCCTGGCTGATGAAGACGCTCTCGGTCGTCGGAACGATCGCAATGTTTCTGGTCGGCGGCGGCATCATTGTCCATGGGGTGCCCGCCCTGCATCATCTGAGCGAGTCGGCCGGACATGCGATGGATGCCGTTCCGGGCATTGGTGGCGTGCTCGCCGGCATCGCGCCCGTACTGACCAGCATGATCGCCGGACTGATCGTGGGCGGCGCAGTACTGCTGCTAGTTTCGCTGTACGGCAAGGTGTTTCGCACGGGTGCATCGGCCCACTGAGCCGGTGCATCGGAGCCGGACAGGCGCCGCTTCACAGGAGAGATGCACAGGCGAGATGCACAACGCGATTCACGGGCGAGATTCGCCGTATACTTCCGCTGCGCAACATTCACCATCCCCTCCCCTGCAAGCAGTGCTCATGGTTACCGCTCCCGAACTCCTCCTGCCCGCCGGCTCGCTGGCGAAAATGCATGCCGCCTTCGACTACGGCGCCGACGCCGTCTATGCCGGCCAGCCGCGCTACGGCCTGCGCGTGCGCAACAACGATTTTTCCACGCATGCCGCGCTGGCCGAAGGCATTGCCGGCGCGCACGCGCGCGGCAAGAAGTTCTTCGTTGCGAGCAACATCTTCGCGCACAACGCCAAGCTGAAAACCTACCTGCGCGACATGGAGCCGGTGATCGAGATGCGGCCGGACGCGCTGATCATGGCCGATCCCGGCCTGATCATGATGGTGCGCGACAAGTGGCCGGAAATGCCGATCCACCTGTCGGTGCAGGCCAATGCGGTGAACTGGGCCGATGTGAAGTTCTGGCAACGCATGGGACTGACGCGCGTGATCCTGTCGCGCGAACTCTCGCTCGACGTAATCGAGGAGATCCGCCAGCAGTGACCGGACATGGAACTTGAAGTGTTCGTGCATGGCGCGCTGTGCATCGCCTATTCCGGGCGCTGCCTGCTCTCGGGCTACTTCAGCCATCGCGACGCCAACCAGGGCACCTGCACCAACTCCTGCCGCTGGGACTACAAGGTCGCGCAGGCGGACGAAGATGCCAGCGGCGATGTCGCGCCGCAGGCGATTGCCTTCGATTATCAACGCGCGCTCGATGCGGCCGAACCGTTTGCCGGCCTGGGCGACGAACCGCGCCATCCGCTGGCCGATCGTCCCTGGCTGATCGAGGAAGCCAAGCGGCCCGGGCAGCTGATGCCGATCTTCGAGGACGAGCACGGCACCTACATCATGAACTCCAAGGACCTGCGCGCCGTCGAGCACGTCGAGCGACTGGCGAAGATCGGCGTGGACTCGCTCAAGGTCGAAGGCCGCACCAAGTCGCTGTACTACGTGGCGCGCACGGCCCAGGTCTACCGGCGCGCGATCGATGATGCGGTGGCCGGCCGGCCCTTCGATCCCGCGCTGCTGACCGAACTCAATGGGCTGGCCAATCGCGGCTACACCGACGGCTTCTACCAGCGGCACCACACGAAGGAATATCAGAACTACATGAAGGGCGTGTCGGAGTCGAACCGCAGCCAGTATGTGGGCGACGTGCATGCCGTTGAAGACGGCTGGGCGACGATCGAGGTGAAGAACCGCTTCGCCGTGGGCGACCGGCTGGAAGTCATCCATCCATCGGGCAATTGCACGCTGACGCTCGAACGCATGCGTTCGCTCGAAGGCGACGAGCTGGCGGTTGCGCCCGGTGCCGGGCACAGGGTGAAGATCGAGCTCGACGCCGCGCTGGACCGGGCACTGCTGGCGCGCTTCCTTTAAGCCCTTGGGGCACTAACGCACGACCGGACGCAGGGGGACGACGGTGCGGCCCGCATCCGCTTCAACGGCGCGGCGCGCGGCGATGCGAAGATAGGCCGCGCACAGCTTCTGCGCTCTGGCCCGGCACAAGCGGCGACCCAACCTTGCCTCAATAACAAGCACGATGCGGGAAGGCCCTTCGCCCATCCGCTGCAGCGATTCGAATACGCGATGGTCGCCCACGGTCCCGTTCATGATGGCGGCACCGAAGTGAATGTTTGCGCAGGCGCGCATGATGTTCCGGCGCAGGGACGAGTCGTTGCCGAACACTTTCGCGTATTTCGCTTTCGGCATCTGTGCGCCACCGGCCTTCAGCGCGCGCTTGTAGATCTGATAAAGCATGAGTGGAATCCCGAGATGAACTGGATTCCAGGAACGCGGAAAAGTTTCCTGCCGACAGGTTCAACGCCCCGGACATAGGCCACTCAGACATAGGCCAGCATCCGCCCGCAGGCGATGACGCCGAGCCAGATGAGAACCGAAGCGAGCGCATGCGCGCGCGCACGCCAGGGTGCGGGCGTATTGGCATTCCATTCATGCACGCTGCGATAGGGGCCGGCGTGGAAGGCCAGCGCATTCAGTCCGGCCACTCCGATCAGGGCCAGCTTGAGCCGGAACAGCGGGTTATCGAGAAAGTCATGCGGATGCGCGGAGAACAGCATGAGGCCGGCCGGCACGATCAGGAACAGACTGGCCACGGCCCAGGGCAGGAGATGCCGACCCAGCGCCTGCACCGGCATGAAGCGCGAAACCCCTAGCACGCGCAGATCGAACAGCACCACTGCCCCCACCAGCACGGCAAAGCCGACGATGTGCACGGTCTCGATGATCGGATACAGCCACAGGCTGTCGCGCATGGCCAGCGACAGCGGTGTCGCCGCCAGCCGGTCGAGAAGGCCTGCCGGCTCCATCAGTTGCGCGAGGATGGATGGGCGGAGAAGCGCAGCATCATGCCTGGCCGCATTGTTCGGAGGACCCAGGCTCGGGGGCGCATGACACAGCGCAAAACACAGCATCTAACGCAGCTGCACTGTCTTGCCGTCTATCGTGATCTGCTCGGCGCGCAGTTCGTCGGGCTTGCTGCGGTTCGGGTAACCCTGCACCGTCGCGCGCGTGCCCGGCTCAAGCATGGCCTTGGTCAGCCCCCGGTTTTCCATGCGCGTCGGCGGCGCGAGCACCACCGTCCAGTTCCTGTCCGAGATCTTCAATTGCAAGAAGCCGTGCGGATGCGCATAGCCAAAACGCTCTATCGTTCCGCTCAATGTCATCGGCTTCGAGGCGTCGTATTCGCTCCAGCCATGGTGTGCGAGCGCCTGGCCGGCGACGAACAGCGCAAGGATTGCACTGCGTTTCATGAGCCCCTCCCGAACAAGGTTCGCAGTCAAGCCGACAACGACCGGACCATTCTACGGCCGCCGCAGCAAGCCGGAGGGGTGATGCGACGCAGGCGCGGTGTTTGGTCAAGGCGCGTGGCACAGTCCCAGGTCCTATAATCGACGCTTCAGGAGGAACCCCCGTGCCGCTGCCGTCATCTTTCCCGTCCCGTATCAAACTGGCCATCGGTCTGCCAGTTGCGACCACCATGCTGGCAACCGCCCTGCTGGCGCTCTCCGGCACTGCCGCGGCGGAAGTGATCGGCTCGGTCGATACGGTCTTCAAGCTCATCGGTCCCGATCACAAGATCGTGGTCGAGGTATTCGACGATCCCAAGGTCGATGGCGTGAGCTGTTTCCTCTCGCGCGCGAAGACGGGCGGCATCAAGGGCGCGCTCGGAATTGCCGAAGACAAGGCCGACGCTTCCGTCGCCTGCCGCCAGGTCGGACCGATCAGCTTCAAGCAGGCCATCCCGAAACAGGAGGAAGTCTTTTCCCAACGCGCCTCCATCCTTTTCAAGCGCGTGCAAGTGGTGCGCATGGTGGACCCCAAGCGCAATGCCTTGGTCTATCTCGTCTACTCCGACCGATTGATCGAAGGCAGCCCGCAGAACAGCGTGACGGCTGTCCCGGTGCCACAGGGACAGGCAATTCCGCTGGAGAAGTGATCAGGCCTGGTCTTCGATCAATCCGGGCGGCAATATTTCAAGCAGGACCGGCGGAAAAAACCACTCTTCCAACGGGACTTCCTGGGGCAGGCGCTCTTCATCCTTAATGGCGTATGGCATCGTTTGCATCTGACCTCCCTTCGCCGCGGTGTCGCTGAACGGCATCGTTGCAGGAAGTCCACTGCGCAGCTGTAAGTTTGTGCAGCGCAGCAGACGCAATTAGGACCAGTGCACCGCCGCGGAGTTCACGCGGTTTCCTTGCCTGCTGGCACCCTTGCATCCTCGACTAGACGCATTCCCGAGAGCACATAGGTCAGCAATACGATCACCACCAGCAGTCCGCCGCTGACCGCAAACAGCTGCTGCAATGTGATGTCGCGCATCAGCCAGCCCGTCAGCGACGAGGACATCGGCGCCACGCCCATGAAGATGAACATGAACAGCGCCATGCTGCGCCCCAGCATGGACGGCATGACATGGCGCTGCAGCCAGGTGAAGATGTTCACCTGCAGGAAGCCGCCCAGTGCCCCCACGGCCAGCAGCAGTGCCACGCCCTGCCAGGTCGCGGCGATCAGGCCGAGCGGCATGAACAGCAGGCCGACCGCCGCATCGAATACCAGGATCGTGGTGCCGAAACTGCCAATCCGAAATCCCGGTCGCATCCCGGAAAACACCATGCCCAGCAGCGTTCCTGCGCCATAGGCACCGGCGAGAACGCCATAGGACGATGCGCTGCCACCGACCTGATTGGCCAGCACCGGCATGGCCACCTGTACCGGCCCGGTGATGAAGAAGGCGATCGTGCCCCAGTAAATGAAGCATACGCGCAGGGCACGGTCGTTCCAGACGTAGGCGAGACCGGCACCGATGGACTGCCAAACCGACTGCCGCTGCGTTTCGGCAGCACGCTCGCCCTGCGTGCGCACCCTGGCCAGTGTCCACGCCGACAGCGCATAGCTCACGGCATCGAGCGCGAAGGCCAGGCCGATCCCGGTGTAGTCCTGCACACCTTGCGCGCCGTCCGCCGGTCCTTCCCCGAACACCGCGATCAGCACGCCGGCCAGCAGCGGACCGGCAAAGGTCGAGAGCTGACGAATGCCCATCATCACGCCGTTGGCCGGCCCCAGCAGTTCGGGCGGCAGTACGGTCGGCAGGATCGAAGTGCCCGAGGGCAGGCTGAATGCGCTGGCCACGCCGATGGCCAGCGCGAGCGCGTGGATCATCCACAACGCCGGTTCACCGGCCAGCACCATCACGGCAAGCATGGCGAGCAGTACGGTGCTTGCCAGCTTGGACAGCATCAGCCCCTGCCTGGGCGAATGCCGGTCGACCACGGCACCGC
>JAEZHR010000401.1 GCA_023416415.1 Pseudomonadota bacterium | reverse complement strand
CTGCGTTGCCGTGCGCCCCCTCCCGGTTGCATTGCAATCCCGCATGCCCGTATTGAGCAGCGTCAAATACACCTTAACTCCCGCGAAATATCCCCAATTTATGGCATTGTTGGCGCCCCCCCAAAGGCGCTAAGCTCGATTGCCTTTTATGCCATTCATGCTAGCGGCGTGCCGCGCTCGCCTGCATGCCGCCCGCATTGAATGGGGCCAAGATGAATCGGGTCATGAAAATGCCGCACATGTCGGTCCCTTCTTCTCCCGCGCAACCCGTTCTCCTGCTGCGCCTGTCAGCCGGCTCGCAATTGTCCGCCGGCTACAAGGAAGCGCTCTCAAGCAAAGGAATCGCGTTTGTCGAATGCACGAGTCCGGAAGCAATTGCCGATCTCGCCAATGCTGGCTGTCGCATCGGACTGCTGCTTGTTGAGCAGGCGTCCGATCTCGAACGGCTGGACCGCTGCGAGCGTGCATTCTGCAACAGCCGGATCTGCTGGGTCGGGTTGGTGGCGGAAGAACTGGTCTGCCAGCCACGCCTGCGCGAGTTCATCGCCGAGCACCTGTTCAACTTCATCACCCTGCCGGCCGAGATCGAACATGTCGCACTGACCCTGCGCCATGCCTGGGGCATGGCCTGCATGCGCGATTTCGAACAGGAACCGCTTCCGCACACCGAAGAAGTCGAACATGCACTTGTCGGCGACACCGTACAGATGCAGCAGGTACGCGCGCAGATCAAGAAAATTGCGCGCACCGATTCGCCGGTTCTGATTCGCGGACCGGCCGGCAGCGGCAAGGCGCTGGCGGCGAAGGAAATCCACCGTCTGTCCGCCCGCGCGCAGGCCCCCTTTGTCGTCATCAACTGCGCTGCCTTGCCCGCCCATCGCATCGAGGCGGAATTGTCCGGCGCTATGCAGGGCGAGGGCCTGATCGCAGCCACAAGTGGCAGCACACTCTTTCTCGATGCAATTGAAGAACTGTCATACGAAGCACAATCGCGCCTGCTGCACTTTCTGGACAAGTACGCAATCGGCAGCGAATCGCCTTCCTACACCAGCCGCATTCGCGTCATCGTCGCGACGCAGGCCGATCTGTCCGAAGCGGCGGCGGCCGGGCAATTCCGGAGCGATCTGTATTACAGACTCAACGTGATCAGCCTTTCCATGCCGGAACTGGCCAACCGTGAGCCGGACATCGAAGCCATTGCGCGCCATTGCTTCACCCGCTTTGCGCGCTCGCACAACCGAAGCCTGCGTGGCTTTTCCAAGGCAGCCCTGGCTGCCATGCTTGCTCATGACTGGCCCGGCAACGTGCGCGAACTGATCAACCGGGTCCAGCGTGCGGCCACCGTGGCGGAGGGCCGTTTCATCCAGCCCGAGGACCTCGGTTTGGAACGCCCACTCCACCCGACGCAGATGCTGTCGCTGGAGGAAGCCAGGGCAGCTGCCGAGCGCGCCATGATCCGGCGCGCCCTGGCGCAGTCGCGCAACCGGATTTCGCGTGCGGCAGCACTGCTGGGCATCTCCCGCGTCACGCTGTATCGTTTGCTCGAAAAGTACAAGATCCGTCCGGACAACACGACCCTGATGCGGACCTCGCCGCTGCCTTCGCACGGTTCGGAACACGAAGCACACAACTGAACCCTGGCATCCGCGCCGTCGCTTCCAGCGACCGGTGTACCGTGCTAAGGTTCGTCTCCTTCTCATTCCGGATTTGATCACCCGCATGTGTCAGTTGCTCGGCATGAACTGCGTTCTGCCCACCGACATCGTCTTCAGCTTCACCGGCTTCGCCACCCGCGGCGGGCGCACCGATTCTCACAAGGACGGATGGGGCATCGCCTTCTTCGAAGGTGCCGGCGTACGCCACTTTGTAGATTACGAGGCAGCCATTGCATCTCCGGTCGCAGATCTGATCAAACGCTGGCCGATCAAGTCCAAGAACGTCGTCGCCCACATCCGCAAGGCAACCCAGGGCAAAGTGACCCTGGAGAATTGCCACCCCTTTGTGCGCGAACTGTGGGGACGCTACTGGGTATTCGCCCACAATGGCGACCTGAAGGACTTCAATCCGGTCCTGGACGGCCCTTTCCGCCCCGTGGGCACCACGGACAGCGAGCTGGCCTTTTGCCATATCCTGCAGGAACTTCGACGCCGCTTCGGCGATATGCCTCCCGAACAGGCAGAGCTGGCCGACGTGCTGCGCATGCTCTGCGCACAAATCGGACGCAACGGCACCTTCAACATGATTCTGTCGGACGGCCACGCGCTGTTCGCCCATTGCTCCACCCAGCTCTACTACATCGTGCGCCAGTACCCGTTTTCTACGGCCACGCTGGCCGATGAAGACCTGAGCGTCGATTTTTCACAGTTCACGACGCCCGAGGATCGGGTGGCGGTCATCGTCACCGCGCCGCTGACTGCAAACGAGCACTGGACCGCCTTCCAGCCTGGCGAACTGCTGGTGTTCGTCGACGGCCAACCGCTGCCGGGCGAGCGCGACGCTGGCGCTGCCCCCGTATAGCCCGGCGACACGGGCAAGCTTGTCCTTCAGGAGTCGAAGGGCGTGAAAACGCGATTGCGCAGTACGTTGCGGAAAGTGCCGGGGCGCTTCCGGTCCGCCTGGAGCGGAGCGCTGCGGCGCAGCAGCGGAAGTTGCGCGAAAGAAAATTTTTTAGGCTACATTGACATCAGCGTTCCAGCCGACTGCAAGCAGATCCATACGGCGAAGGGAGGTTCTGATGAGTGCGCACACGCCAGCGCCCCATGTCGCGCATCCCCCGCGCGTGCAAGAGTTTTTCCTGGCCCGCCAGCCCATCCTGGATCGCAACCAGGCACTGGTCGGCTATGAGCTGCTGTTCCGCAATGCTGCGTTTGGACCGGCAAACGTCACCTGCGATCTGACCGCAACGGCCGCCGTCATTGCCCACGCTAGCCAACTGGGTGTGCAAAAGGTCGTAGGCGATGCTGTCGGCTATCTGAACGTCGATGAAGCCGTACTCGACAGCGACATCCTGAGATTCCTGCCACGCGAGAAAGTGATTCTGGAAATCGTGGAGACGACCCGGGTCACGCCGCATGTGCTGGAGCGGGTGACGCAGCTGG
>JAEZHR010000374.1 GCA_023416415.1 Pseudomonadota bacterium | reverse complement strand
GCCGTTCGCTGCGCGTGTATTCCAGCGATGACCTCGTCGGTGTCGAGGTCGGCGGCGCGGTCAAGAACATACTTGCGATTGCCACCGGTGTGGCCGATGGCATGGGCCTCGGCCTCAATGCCCGCGCTGCCCTCATCACGCGCGGCCTGGCCGAAATTACTCGTCTGGGCGTGGCTCTGGGCGGACGCAAGGAAACCTTCATGGGTCTGACAGGCGTTGGCGATCTCATCCTCACCTGTACCGGCGATCTGTCGCGCAATCGCCGCGTGGGTCTCGGTCTCGCTGCCGGCAAGACGCTCGATCAGATCGTGTCCGAACTGGGTCATGTGGCCGAAGGCGTGCGCTGCGCACAAGCCGTGCGCGCACTGGCGCACGAATGCGGCGTCGAAATGCCGATCACGCAAGCCGTCGCGGCCGTACTGTTCGACGGCGACGACCCGGCCGCAATGGTGCGGCACCTGCTCGCGCGCGATCCTCGCACCGAAACCTGCTGAGCCCTATTGGGCGTTGTGCGGGGTCTGGTTGCAGCGGGCCAGAGTCATCAATAGTGCGGCATCTTCGAGCGCTTTGATCGAATAGGGCACCTCGGCGGCGACAAACAGCATCTGCCCCGGCTGCAGTGCCTCGGTGCGGTGTCCGATGTGCAATTCCACCCTGCCTTCCAGGCAATGCAAGGTAAGGTCTCCGGCCACGCAGTGCTCCTGAATTTCCTTGCCTGCGGGCAGTATCAATCGCATCGCCTCCAGTTGCGCGGTCTTGAACAGAGCACTCGATTCCGTTTCCGCGAGTGCATGCCCGAGTGGCAGCAGGTTGATCACTTCCCCCGACGCAGCGTGGTGCAACGACATACGGCCTCCTTTTCGGCTTCCCTTCAAAGAGTGCCGTCGCGCCAACTTTGTTCCGGTGTACTCCGGGAAATCTTGCTTCCCCAACACTTCCTGCGCTAACGCAAGACCGGCTTTCTCGGTTGCGCGACCATTCCGAGGGGCACTTTTTGTGCGTAGCTGCAGTCAGAACGGGAACGCGAGTGCACATGCCACTTCGAAGATATGACTCAGGCATCCACTCCGCTTCCTGCCGTTTTTCAATTCATTGACATTCTCTATGCAAACAGCCATCTCCTCACGCCCCTCTTTGCCACGCTCGATGCAACGCGGTTTCACCCTGATCGAAATCATGGTGGTAGTCGTCATCATCGGCGTGCTGGCAGCGGTGGTCATGCCAAAGGTGATGGGACGCGCCGATGACGCGCGCATCACCGCTGCACGCCAGGACATCGCCACCTTGTCATCCGCGCTCAAGCTCTACAAGCTCGACAACCACCGCTTTCCGACCACGGAGCAGGGCCTGCAGGCACTGGTCCAGCGCCCGACCTCCGGTCCGGCCGCCAATGGATGGAAGAGTGGTGGCTACGTGGAAAAACTGCCGCGCGACCCGTGGGGCAACCCGTATCAGTATCTGTCGCCCGGCGTGCGCGGCGAGATCGATGTGTTCTCCTACGGTGCGGACGGCCAGCCCGGCGGCACCGGCAACGATGCCGACATTGGTTCGTGGGACCTGTAACGCCACGGCTCCTCGCACACCGCAGGCGTCTGCAACCAGACGCACGCGGGTTCACTCTTCTTGAATTGCTGGTCGTGCTGGTGATCGCCGGATTGCTGCTCGGTCTGGTTGCATTCAATGCCATGCCCGGCCAACGTCAGGCTCTGGAGACCGACGCGCAGCGCATTGCACTGTTGCTGCAGCTTGCGCGTGATGAAGCGATCTTGCGCAATCGCGCCATCGCCTTCGAGGCCGATTACGACAGTTACCGCTTCCTGGAACGCAATGGCAGCGCCTGGGCATCGGTTTCGGAGGATGATCTGTTGCGCGAGCGCAGGTTCGCACGCGCCCCGGTCGCGGTGTCCATGACACCGCAGGCTTCCAACGCAGCCACCGGCAGTGACACGGCCGACGTGCGCATCGTGTTCGGACGCGAACCGGTCGACCGCCCATTCGTGCTCACGCTGACCGCTGGCGATGCCAGCGTGGCCGTGCGGGCGGATGGTATCGGCCACTTCACGGTGGAATGAAATGAAGGCGCGCATCGGACTAGGCGGATTCACGCTGCTTGAGGTGCTGGTGGCGATGGTCGTCGTCGGCACGGCGCTCGGCGCCAGCCTGCGTGCGGTGGGCAGCCTGATGCAGAACGGCAGTGCCCTGCGCGCCTCGATGATGGCCACCTGGTCGGCGGAAAATCGTCTCGCCGAGCTGCGGCTGTCGCGCGAATTTCCGCCGCTCGGCGAGCGCAGCTTTCCTTGCCCGCAGGGCGAGTTGCAACTGGTCTGTTCCGAGAGCGTGGTCGCCACGCCGAACCCGTACTTCCGCCGTGTCGAAGTCAGCGTGCACAGCGAGGACGACCCGGAGCGACGCATCATCCGTCTGACACAGATCTTGCCGAGGCGGCAGTCATGAATGCGGCGTATCGGCGCGGCTTTACCCTGATCGAGCTGCTGGTGGCCATTTCCGTTCTGGCTATCGTGGCCGTGCTCGGCTGGCGCGGGCTGGATGCCATCATTCGCGCGCGTGAGGGACTGAACCATGACCTTGAAGTCACGCGTGGATTGCAGCTGACCTTCGCACAGATGCAGAACGACACCGACAAGATCGCGCCGCCGACGGCCATCGGCAACCGGCCCGTCCTCGACGCAGTCCCCGGCCGACTGACGCTGGTGCGCATGGTGTACGCCGAGAATCAGCCATCGCGGGTGCAGGTCGTCACTTACCGTCTGCGTGACGGTGTGCTCACGCGCAGCGAATCGCTGCCGACGCGCGACATGACTGCATTGCAGTCTGCCTGGAACGCCGCGCGCGCCGACGCCGATGCGCCGGCGTCAGTGGTCCTGCAACGCGATGTGCTGGACATGCCGATGCGATTGTGGGTGCCCAAGCAAGGGTGGCGCATTGCCGGCGCCCCTGCACGGGGGGCGGTCGCACCGACCGGCTTGGAGGTTCAACTGCAGTTGCGTGAACGCAGTGGCAGCATGCGCAAGGTCTTCCTGCTGGGGACGGCATGAGAGCACGGCGCGCATCCCTGCATCGCCAGCGCGGCGTGGCGATCGTCACGGCGCTGCTGCTGACCACGCTGGCCGTGACCATCGTCGGTACCCTGTTCTGGCAGCAGCAAGTGCAGGTGCGCTCGATCGAGAACCAGCGCATGCAATTGCAGAAGCAATGGATCCTGCGCGGCGCGCGAGGGGCGCGAAGGAGATGGGCATGCCCTCGGTGGTGATGATCGCGGGCGCAGGCGCAGGTGCGTTGGGCGCCGCGCTCGGGCCGGTGGTCGGGGTGACCGGGATCGCGCCGGCCGGGACGCCGCCCGAAGCAGCGGACGAGCCGGCGGCGCCGTTGCCCTTGCCGCAGCCGATCACGGCTGCCGCGAGCGCGACAGCGCCGACGATCCTCGATCGCACCGTATCAGCCTCCCCTCGAGACCTCGACGAAGCGCATCCGCAGATCACAGAGCGCCTGTTCGAGGAGGCGCTCTTCGTCACCCGTGAGGTTGCCCTTGGTCTTCTCCGAGAGCAGCCCAAGCAAGTCGATGTCCTGCCGCGCCAGCATCAGATCCCGCTCGGACTGACCATCCGGGTTGGGCGCGTCGCCGAGGTGCACGTACGCCGTGCCGATGAG
>JAEZHR010000303.1 GCA_023416415.1 Pseudomonadota bacterium | reverse complement strand
CCAGCGCGGCGGCGGCGGAAGCAGCAGGTTTTCGCCCCTGTCTGCGCTGCCGCCCCGAACTCGCGCCCTACGCGCTGCAGGCAAATCTGGCGCACGCGATATGGCTGCGCATCGCCGCCGGGGCGCTCAATGCGTGCAGTCTGGAAGATCTGGCGCAGGAAGTCGGCCTGTCGTCGCGCCAGTTGCGGCGCGTTCTGGTGCAGCACTTCGGCGTCACGCCGATCGAGCTGGCCCAGACTCAGCGCCTGCTGTTCGCAAAGAAGTTGCTGCAGGAAACGCGCATGCCGATCACGCAGCTCGCGCACGCGGCCGGATTTCGCAGCCTGCGTCGCTTCAACGCGCTGTTTGCGCAACGCTACGGCATGGCACCGGGAACCCTGCGACGGGCATCAGGGCAGGAGCGCGTGGCGCGCGACGAGGATGCGGCTGCAGCGCTGACCTTGCGTCTCGCATATCGGCCGCCCTTCGACTGGGAAGGCATGCTGCGCTACCTTTCGCCGCGAGTCATCCCCGGTGTGGAAGCGGTGACGCTGGCGGCCGCAACCCCGGCCTACCTGCGCAGTGTGCGTCTCGGCACGACACTGGGATGGTTGCGCGTGACACATCAAGCGCAACGCCATCAGCTCGTGCTCGACGTGGCGCCGGAGCTAGCGGCAGAGTTGATGCCGCTGACCGCACGCGTGCGCGCCCAGTTCGACCTCGACGCCAATCCGCATGCGGTCGCCGAGCATCTGGGAGCAGATCCCCTGCTTGCGCCATCGATTGCCGCCCATCCGGGTCTGCGCGTGCCCGGTGCCTTCGATGCATTTGAACTCGCATTGCGCGCACTGCTCGGACAGCAGGTCAGTGTGGCAGCGGCAACCACCCTGAGCGGTCGGCTGGTGGCGCATTTTGGGGAGGCGGCCAATACTCCCTGGCCGGCCGCTTCGCGCCACTTCCCGTGCGCGCAAACGCTCGCGGCAATCGACGCCGAAGACATCGCAGCCATCGGAATTCCGCGCGTGCGCGCCGACGCGGTGCGAATGCTCGCGCACTTTGCCGCCGATGGCGGACTGGACCGACTCGCCTGCCTCGGGCTTGATGCCGCCGTGTCCCGCCTGTGCGCGTTGCCCGGCATCGGCGCATGGACTGCGCACTACATTGCCATGCGCGCCCTGCGATTTCCGGATGCCTTTCCTGCCGGAGATCTCGGTCTGCAGAAGGCGTGCGCCGAAGGCGGCGTCCGTCCCGGCAGAGCGGCGCTGGCCATCCGCGCCGAACAGTGGTCGCCCTGGCGCGCCTATGCCGCAATTGCACTTTGGAGTAGGTGAACGATGAATTTTTACAGCGAACTTGAAAGCCCGCTCGGGACGCTGCTTGCTTGCGCGAGCGAGCGGGGGCTGCGCAGTCTGGTTTTCGTGCAGGGCACGTCTTCAATGCCCATGACGCACTCTCGACGCGACGATGACATGCCGCTGCTGCGGGAGACGCAAAGTCAACTCGAACAGTACTTCGCAGGAACGCGCAAGGCATTCGCCATCCCGCTTGACCTGCAAGGCACATCCTTCCAGCAGGCAGTGTGGCGTGCACTGCTCGCACTTCCGTTTGGTGCAACGACGAGCTATCGCGCCATCGCCTTCGCGCTCGGCAATGCGTCGGCCTTGCGTGCGACGGGCAGCGCGATCGGCCGCAATCCGGTCGCAATCATCGTGCCCTGCCATCGAGTCCTGGGAAGTGCGGGCGCACTCACCGGTTATGCGTGGGGGTTGCCGCGCAAGCAGCATCTGCTGCAACTGGAAGACGAAATGACAGCGCGCGAAGTGCGGGCGGCCTGCCTTGCGCAAGGCGCAAACGATCTGTGCATGATGGAAAAATGAAGCCCTGCCCGCCGGGTTTGCCGGTGCGGGCAGGGCTGAAGCGATAGGCCTCCGAGGGGCTTGCCGGCCTTGGCGCGTGGCCACACCTCACTGAGGCATCGCTGTGCGCAGGCGAGGTCTTTTCGTGACGGCGACATAGTAGTGCTAGAGCTTGACGGGCTAGAGCTCGATGGGCTAGAACTCGATGGGCTAGAACTCGACGGATAGCTGGTGGAGCCCGAGCTGCCCGCCGTACCCGAGGACCGGCTGCCGCTGGTCGTGTCGCTCATCGTGCCCGACTGCGGCGAGCTTGTGCTGCTGTCCGGACGCGCGGCGGGATTGGTGGTTGCGCCACCGGCAGGAGCGCTGCCGATATCAGTGCCCGCGCCGGTGGTACCGGTTGCCGAAGGGCCGGTGACTGCACCGCTTGCGCCCGAAGATGCCGGTGCGCCCGTCGTCGGCCCCACCGGATCTCTCGCATCGGTGCCGGCACATGCCGCCAGCACAAATGCACATGCGACGGGAATAGTCCACTTGATCATCTGATTCTCCTTGTTTGAATGTGGCAGGAAGTTCTGGAAACCGCTCATGCCAAAAATGCAACGCATGCGGAAAATATGAAAGTTTCAACTGGCAAAAGTTCCTGCGTTCCCGGATGGGCAATTGCAACGAGATGTCTCGACGGTGGCCGCTGCAAGCAGGCATGTCAATGACACCCGGCACCATCGGAGCCGGGCAGGTGGAAGAAAGAAAAGGTGAGGGGTTGCGCGGAATCAGTTGCCAGGACGCGTGACCTGATTGCCGATGACTCCGCCGATAGCGGCCCCGCCAATCGTCCCTGCGGTGCCTCCATCCGAGATTTCATGGCCCGCAAGGCCGCCGAGTGCCGCGCCCCCCGCAGTACCCAGGGTCTGTCGATCCATCGTGCCGCAAGCGGAAAGGCCGAGCGCGCATGCAAACGCGGCAGCCATCATCGGACGTGTCCTTTTCATGTCGATCTCCTCGTCGAGCGCGCAGGTTCCACGCGCATGATGCATTCAGAACATGGAAATTCGACAAGCCATGCCAGGCACAGTTCCGCGCGGCGAGACGGCGTCAGTGAGGAGCGAACAAGAGCGCTAACCAGAATGCCTCTGACGGTCTCGCGCCACCTTGCCGTACTCTTTGTACTGTCTGTGGTGACGCGTCTTGTCCGAGACTGCTGCGCTCGTTTTGATTGGCGCTCTGAAGGAGCTGCTAGTTGATCAGGCGCAGCGCAAACGGATAACGGTAGGCCGTTCCCTTGGATGCGTTGACGGCTGCGATGATGCAGAACACGAAATTGATGATGTAGACAACCGGCACCAGCAGAAAGCCGATCAGCAGCAGCTTGAGCATGATGGAAGCGATCATGGCCCGCGCGATTGTGATCTGGAAATTCAAGGCCTCGCGCGCCTGCTCGGCGGCGAAGCCGCCGCGCTCGCGTCGCGCCAGCCAGAGGACCAGCGCCCCGACGAAGCCACTGAACACGCCAAGCAGATGGGCCAGCATGGCCAGGTTGCGCTCATCCTTGTCGGGCAAAATTTCCACGACATCTTGTACGGGATCGTCCATCATCCTCTCCTGAAACTGGCCTGATTATTCAGGCCGCCTTGCGCGCTGCGGACTTCTTCGCCGCGGCTTTCTTTGCCACCGGCTTCTTTACCGCAGCCGTGGTTTCGTCGGATTGCGTTTCTGCGGCCTTGCCCTTGGCCGGTGCCTTTGCCTTGCGCTCTTCGAACTCGAAGCCGACCTTGCCGTTCTTGTCGCGCACCAGATAGGCCTTGAACGGGCGACGGGTACGCTGCGATACGAAGCCCGGCAACAGATCGGTCTTGCCCTCGCTGAGAAGCTTGCTCATCTGCTCGGGCACGATCTCCTGCTGCAGGATGATGCGCCCGCTGCGGAAATCGCAGGCCTTCGGCTTGGCGACCGTGTGCTCGCAGACGTAGGCCAGTCCCATCTCGTAGACATTGCCGCCGCACTTGGGACAGGTGCCCAGTGGCGTCTGGCCGGAGAAATCGACGCCTTCGCCGTCCTCGCCTTCGTCCTGATTCTGACCGAAGTCGAACTCAAGCTTGAAGTTGTGGATGTCTTCGTCGCGCACGATCTTCAGGATCGCCGCGAATGGCCGACCCATCTTGGATCGGAAGCCCTGCAACGGGCCAATCTCGCGCTTCTGCAGCAATTCCTCGACTTCCTCGACTTCGAACTGGCGGCTGCCAGGTGTCTTGGAAATCGAGAACTCGCACTGTGTGCATGAGAAACGGCGATAGGTTTCCTTCACCACGCCGCCGCAGTTCGGGCAGGGCGTCTTCAGCGTCGCATAGTCGCCGGGGATGGTGTCACTGTTGTATTCCTTGGCGCGCTTGACGATGATCTGGGTCATCTGCG
>JAEZHR010000111.1 GCA_023416415.1 Pseudomonadota bacterium | reverse complement strand
TCGGACAAGCCGCTGCACGGCGAGATCAAGCTGCCCGGCATGGCCGACCATTTCTATCGCGCTCGGGTCGACCAGCACTTGCGAATCGGCATCCGTGCCATTGAACTGCTGCGCCGCCAGGGCATCGATCGCCTGCACAGCCGCAAGCTGCGCAGCTTCGCCGAAGTCGCTTTCCGATAGGCCCCATGGTCACGGACCGGATGCTGCCGCTATACTCTGCGCCTTTCAATTGATTCGTTCCGCACCAAACACATGAGCACGCTTCCTCCCTGCCCCGCATGCAAGTCCGAATTTGCCTATCAGGACGGTGCACTGCTTGTATGCCCCGAATGCGCGCATGAATGGTCGCCGCAGGCCGACGCCGGCCATGAAGAGATGCAGCGCGTCTGGCGCGACGCTTCCGGAAACGTCCTGCAGGACGGCGACACAGTCACTGTCATCAAGGACCTGAAGCCCAAGGGATCGGGTGGCGTGATCAAGATGGGAACCAAAGTGCGCAACATCCGTCTGGTCGACAGCGATCACGACATCGACTGCAAGATCGATGGCTTCGGCGCCATGAGCCTGAAGTCCGAGTTCGTGCGCAAGGCCTGAGGTCCACGCCACATTCACGACACCGCCACGCTCAGTCCATGACCACGCAGCCATCGTTTCCCATTCGCACCGAATGCCCGCCTGGCGCATGCGACTGCGGGCGTGAAGAACTGCTGGACAAGCCGGACGGCGACCTTCGCGTGCTGCGCCTGACGCAGCTGGAAGAGAAAAGACTGATCGAGCGCATCGAACGCATCGACAGTTATTCCGACCTGCTGCATGTGGTCGACCTGCTGCAACGCCAGCTCGGCATTTCCCTGCATATCGCCCCTGGCGCGAACGAGGTGCGAACCGCGCGCGGCTTCCAGATCCGGATGGACGAGCGGCCCGGTCTGTGCCGCAAGACGCGCAAGGCAATCCCGGCGGCAGTACGGCGCTGTCTGGAGAACAAGCCCCATATCGCCTGGGCCATCCTCGACGCGAACGACCTGTTCGGCCAGAGCTGAGTCCGGATCATCTGAACTCGAAATACTCGTGCCGCAAGCGCGACTGCGGGATGCCCGTCTCATCCACCAGCTCGCGCACATAGCCGAGCAGGCCCTTCGGGCCGCAGACGCTGACATCGACATGTTCCGGCCCAACCTCCGACGCGGCACGCGCCAGCGTATCCTTCAGCGCATTGCCGGCCGGAAGCCCGGCCATCGGGACGAAACTCGCGCCGCGTTCGCGTGCGATCCGCTCCACGATTTCCGGCTCGGGGAACGCACGGCCCGGTGTGTAGTAATAGAAAAGCACGACATCCTCGAATCCGCCGGCCGCCGCATCGTCGAGCCACGCAACAAACGGTGAGATGCCCACTCCGCCACCGATCCAGATCTCGCGCTTGGCGTCCCGGCTTCGGACGAAGCGTCCATAGGGCGCATAGACATCGGCGCGCATGCCGGGCCGTGCCTCGCGCACCAGTCTGTTGGTGTAATCGCCGAGACCGCGGATCAGGAAATCGATGCGCCCACCGTCCTGACCGGCGGTGGCAATCGTGAAGGGATGGGGTTCGCGCAAGCCATCCTGCTTCAGCACCAGAAAACCGAACTGCCCCGCAGAAAATGGCAAGCCCCGGCCCACCGGAACCAGGCTCAAGTGGACTGCGCTGCCGCCTGACGCCACCCCAGCGACCTCATATTCGGCGTGGGGGGCAAGAAACGGATACAGCAGCAGCTTGTAGGCCGCCGCTGCCACACCTGCCACGGACACCAGCGCCAGCCAGATGCCGGCTGGACTGTAGAGCGCGATTGGGGAACGTATGCTCAGCCAGTGCAGCAGTACCACCAGGAACAGCGGCCCGGACAGCTTGTGCCAGCCTCGCCAGACGCTGTAGGGGATGTTGCGGTTGAGCGCGAGCAGCACGATGAACATGAGAGCGACAAAGCTCGCCTGGCGCACGAAGCGGGTGACATCGCCCGCCAGGGGCAGGATCGGCGCGACTTCCCAGGTGCGCAGGCCGGCGCGGAAGATGAGGTGATACGAGGCCAGGCCCAAGGCCCATACGCCCATCCACTTGTGTGCCTGGTACATGCGATCCAGGCCACCGAACAGGGATTCGACCCAATGCCAGCGCGCGCCCGAGATCGCAGCAATGGCCATCAGTGCAAGCGCAGCAACGCCTGCGGCGAGGCTCAAGGTCGCATTGCTCAACAGATCTGCCCGCGGGACGGCCAGGGCAGTCAGTGCAAAGCTGACCGCAATGGGCAGAAAAACCGCCTGCCAGGGCTTGAGTTGCATGATCGATCCTTCCCGTCCGAAAAAGTGGAGGCCGCGCAATGCGCCGGAGCATCCTCGTTGCAGATACCCCCAACAGGCTTGGGCATCCGGCACTGAATGCCTCCTTCCTGAACAGCAAACGGCACACACCCGCGCAAGAACCGTGCGCGCCTGCGGCAAGTGGCAGCGTCCGGTGCGGTTTGACTTGAATCAATGCCGCGCCGTGCCCGTCGAAGCTAGCATGACCTGCACCGACCCTGGAACCGGCATTGCTCCCGCGTTCCACCTTGCCCGAAGGAGGCGAAACCATCATGTTCAAGACCATCCTTGTCCCCACAGACGGCTCCGCACTCTCGGAAAAGGCCATTGACGCCGCCGCCCGCTTTGCCAAGTCCTGCGGCGCTCGCCTGATCGGCCTGTCGGTTGCCGAACCGGAGCCGATGGCCAATATGGCCGAAGTCTCGACGTTCGTCGACGCAGACGACTATGCGCGCAAGCTCCAGGAGATCGCACAGCTCAGCGTGGACAAGGTGGAAGCCGCCGCAGAACAGGCCGGCGTTCCCTGCGAAACGGTGGTACGCACCGCCGCCAATCCCTATGAGGAGATCATCCGTACCGCCACGGATTTCGGCTGCGATGTGATTTTCATGGCCTCGCACGGACGCAAGGGTCTGTCCGCGCTGTTCGTCGGCAGCGAAACCCAGAAGGTGCTGGCGCACTCGACGATTCCAGTGCTTGTATTCCGTTGACCAGTCGACGCTGACCAGAAGGCAACCCGTGCCCGTGGTATCCGTCGTGCCAGTCACATCAGCCACCACTTCGCGTCGCACCAATGTCCGCAGGACGGCATCCGGGCTCAAGGTCGGCGGCCTGACGCTCTGCTCTACCGATGCGCTCCCCGGCCGCAATACGGCCATTGTTTTCGTGCAAGGGTGCCCCTGGCGCTGCGGCTACTGCCACAATCCGCATCTGCAGATGCAGCGCCCGGACAGCCCGCTGGCATGGTCGCGCATACGCGCAGCCATCGAATCACGGGCCAGCCGGCTGGACGCCATCCTGTTCACCGGGGGGGAGCCGACAGCCGATCCGGCGTTGCCCGTGGCAATGGGAGAAATGCGCGCGCTCGGCCTGCAGGTCGGCATGCACACGGCCGGCACCGACCCTGACCGCCTGCAAGCGGTGCTGCCGTTGCTGGACTGGGTCACGCTCGATATCAAGGCGCCGTTTTCCCGCTACGCGCGTCTGACCGGCACTCCTGGCAGCGGCGATGCAGCACGGGCTTGCGCGCAAGCCATTCTCGCAAGCGGCGTGCCCTACGAATTCCGCACCACTTTTCACCCAGCGCTGCTGGAGGAAAGCGATCTCGAGGCACTGGCGCACGAACTTGCCGCGCTGCAGTCCCAATCCCTCACCGTGCAGCGTTTCCGCGCGCCAGGCTGTCGCAACAGGAAGCTGCGGGTGGCAGGACACGCGGCCAGCCCGAGCGATGGCCTGCTCGCCACATTGCACGGCATGTTTCCGCGCTTTGCCTTTGCCAGCTGAGGCGTGCTGCGAGCGATTTCGCTCGACGGCGGTCCTACCCCTATGCATGTGGGGGACTCGCTCATGAAACTGCTGATCAACATCGATGTACCGGATCTCGATACCGCCATCGCGTTCTATTGCACAGCACTGAACCTGAAGCTCCAGCGGGTTCTCGACCAGGATACGGCCGAGATATCCGGGGCTGACGCGACGATCTACCTTCAGCGCAATTCAGCGAACTGCGCTCCGGTGAGAGGAAAGGACATCCCCCGCAGCTATGACAGGCACTGGACGCCGGTGCATATCGATTTCGTCGTCAATGATCTGATGCCAGCCGTACAGCGGGCTATCGACGCAGGGGCGAAGCAGGAGAGCGAATGCATGGCGTGGTATGGCGCGCGCTGGATCACGTTCTCCGATCCCTTCGGAAACGGCTTTTGCCTGCTCGAATTCGAGAACGGGACCTATCGGCCGGACGGCGGGTGAACCGTCGTCTGCCGGCCTTGCCTGTCACCTGGAAGCAGGCACCCCAGCACGCGCGCCGGCGCCAGGCGGCCGAGCTCGAACACCGGCAGCTCAATCGCATCCAGCGTGTTTTTCACCAGCAGGCCCAGCTCGGTATCGCCCTCGGTCACGAGCCGCCGGCTGAAGAAAAGCGTATCCGGATCTTCCTTGCGCTGGGCCAGCAGCAGGAAATCGTGTGCGCAGGCGCTGATCGTCAGCTCCGGTACGGCAATGCGCTGACAGGCGCGGAACCTTCCATCGCGCCACTCGAAGTCGAAGGCAACACCGGCATCGCTCACCGCAATGCGCAACTTGCGGCCGTCCAGCAGCTGCCGCACGTCTTCCGGAATGTTGTCTTTGAGTGCCAGGTTCAGACCTGAGGCGAACGCCAGCGAGCCCGGGTAGGCTGGCAGCAGGCGCATGACTTGCGCAACCGGAGACGGCAATTGGAAGCGGGCAGGAGCTTGATTCATCGGATCGGTTCAGTCGCTGTCAGTGTCGTTTCGTCGCTGCGGTAAATACCGGAGTCTCAGGGCGGTCAGGTCATGCAGCGACGGCCGTTGCCGCCGCTTTGCCTGGCTACGCCCGCATCAAGCCGGGGCCATGTGTTCCAATCCCGCCTTGCCGTACCAGTAGCCGTTGCAGGCTTCGTCAGGCATCAGCGCGGCCATGCGGGAAAAGGCGTCCGCTCCGGCCATTCTCCCATCGAGCACGGCGCGGAACACGCTGAGAATTTCCTCCGCCCCCTGCGCCTGCGGGCTGACCCGGACCACGTCCACGCCAATCGCGCGCATTGCCTCTATCTCCCGTATCAGGTTGCACACGCGCGCCGACTGCGTCTGAATGCCGTTGAGCACCAGAAAATGTTCGCTCTCGCGCGTCTTCAGGGTCAGTCCGTCCGGATACTCCATGCACCGGAACTGGCAATCGTCCTTGGGCAGGTTGTAGTGGCGTGCGGTGAAACAGCGCGCCGAGAAGGCAAGCGGCATGCGACCGTAGGCAAAGACCTCGGTTTCGATGGTGCTGGCGCGCTGGCGCAGCACCTCTTGCAGACCCGCGCCATCCATCTCCAGCGGCATCACCCAGCGCGTGGCGCCGAGGGCCGCAAAAAAGTCCAGCGTCTGTGCGTTGTAGACGTTCAGATGCGCGCCGGCGACGAAGGGCGCCATGCCAGAGAGGCAGTGCACCGCTCCCATGTCATTGGCCTCGACACGAAAACGCCCGTTGCCGGTCACCCGGCGCAGCGTGGCCACGTCGGTCTTCGATTCCAGCAGCACCTGGCTCGACAGCAGCACTTCCTTGCCGCTTGCCTGCAGCATTTCCGCGATGTCCAGCCAGTCGGACAGACGCAGTTCACGGCGGCGCGAGCACACTGCCTCGCCGATGTAGACGATGTCGACCGGCGTCTGTGCGATGCGCTGATAGAAGTCAAAGACCGTCTCGCGCGGCCAGAAGTAGAGAATGGGGCCGAGGGCCAGTTTCACTGCGTGTTCTCCTTGTGCCCGTTGCGATCGCGTGGCGTCGGCTATTTCCACGGCCGGTGGTAGGCGCCCAGCGTGTGCTGCTGCCCTTCCGCCACCTTGTTCAGTTCGCTCATCCAGGCCGGCTTGACCGTGTAGCGCTCGCTGCAACTGTCGATCGCCTCGCGCCACACCCTGGTCACTTGCGCCACATAGGCGGGACTGCGCTGGCGACCCTCGATCTTGATTGCACGCACGCCGATCGCCTTCAGTTGCGGAAGGAGCTCCAGCGTGTTCAGGCTGGTCGGTTCCTCGATCGCATAGTAGCTCTCGCCGTTGACCTCGAAGCGTCCCTTGCACAACGTCGGATAACCGGCGTTCTCGCTCCCGTCATAGCGGTCGATCAGCACGCCGTTCAGACGCGACTCCAGGCCCCTCGTCGTGGACTGCCAGCGCACTGCCCTGGCAGGCGAACACACGCCGTGCGTGTTGGGCGCCTCGCCGGTGACGTAGGAAGACAGCGCACAGCGCCCTTCCACCATCACGCACAGACTGCCGAAACCGAACACTTCGATTTCAACCGGCGTATTGGCCGTCACGTCCTCGACCTGCTGCAGCGAGAGCACGCGCGGCAGCACCGCCCGCTGGACATTGAAATGCTTGTGATAGAAATTGATGGCTTCGAAATTGGTGGCCGATCCCTGCACGGACAGGTGCAGCCGCAATTGCGGATGCCGCTTCCGGGCGTAGGCCATCAGCGCCGGATCGGCAAGGATGATGGCGTCGATACCCGCGTCTGCGGCGCGATCGATGGCGCGATGCCAGGGACTGACGTCGCTGGCCTGGGGATAGGTATTGAGTGCCAGCAGCACCTTGCGGCCCCGCTCATGTGCATAGCGGATTCCCAGTCCGACGGCTGCGTCGTCAAAGTTCAGGCCGGCAAAGTTGCGTGCATTGGTCGCGTCTCGGTAACCGAGATAGACGCAATCCGCGCCGTTGTCGATCGCTGCCTTCAGCGCCGGCGGACTGCCGGCCGGACATACCAGTTCCATCTGCGCTTGCCTCGCTGAAAAGCTCAGGCCGGCTGTACCGCCAGCCCGACCGATCCGACCGGTCCTCCGTGCACAGGCGTGGCATCGGCCGCCGGACGCACACCGTTGAGCAGATAATCGATCAGCTCGCGCACCGAACGAATCTCATGCCCAAATGGCAGCTTTTCCGATCCACGGAAAAACAGCCCGCGCTTGACGTCGCCCTGCAATGCAAAGGCCAGGCGGGTGTCGATGCAGAACTGTCCGTCCTTGGCAATACCATCGCGCAGGCCGCACTGGTGCAGGCAGTCGAAGCCCACCGTGCACGGCTGCTGCTTCGCCTTGCCTTGCAGCTTGGCTTCCTTTTCCAGGTAGTTGCTCAGCCAAGGCGTCTTCACCCCGCGTGCCGGCAACCCGGCCACGCTCTGGAATGTGACGATGTCTTCCGGCCCTGCCTCGGCCAGCACCTTCTTGAAGTTCAGGTGGGCGTCGCCTTCCTGAGTGACTGCGAAGGCAGTGCCGAGCTGAACTGCCGAGGCGCCCATGCGGAGCAGTTCGCGCACCTGCTCCGGCGTATGCACGCCACCAGCCGCCACCAGCGGAATACGTTCGCGCTCGATGCCGAGCTCGCG
>JAEZHR010000057.1 GCA_023416415.1 Pseudomonadota bacterium | reverse complement strand
TTCACGCGATCGACATCGGCCTCGAGCTGCGGCGTGTAACGTGCGAGGGCGCTGCGGCAGAAGTGCGGATTCTGCGAGACGTAATTCTGCGGACCGGCGTGCAGATTGGTGAAATTGCAGCGGCCGCCGCCGGAAATGCGGATCTTCTCGGCCAGCTGGCTGGCATGGTCGATCAGCACGACCTTGCGGCCGCGCTGACCGGCGACGGCGGCGCACATCATGCCTGCGGCACCGGCGCCGATGATGGCGGCGTCGTAATGGCTTGTCATTGCTTCAGTGGTGGAGCTTCAGTGAGGGGCGCGGAGCGATGATTGTATGCGAGAGCGCATGACGGCTCGCCGGAAAAAACGTCCGGCACCATGCCGCGCGCTCAAGGAACCCTGGCAGGAACCCGGGCGCGCACCTGTCTCGCCACGTCGAGGCAATGATCGACCTGCTGGACGATGGCGTTCGGGATCGCTTGCCTGCCGTCCAATGCCTCCTGGATCCAGCGCGCGGTCGTTTCGGCATCGCTGGCGGCCGGAAGCGGCGGCACCTCGTCGGACGGCGGCTGGCGTTCGACCAGAACGGTGCGTTGCCGGTCATGGAACCATGCGATTTCGTTGGCGCGCTTCGCGTTCGCAACCGTCTCGCCTTCGGTGCCACGCATCAGGAAGGCGTCACCGCGCTCGACAGGAGCGTTGAGGAAGTATTCGGAGAGCATCTGGAAATACTCGGGATGCGTGTACGACGTCAGCCGCAGCGCAGGGCCGGCGAAAGGCTGCATGAGCTTGACCAGCGTGTGCGTGGAGTTGCGCAGGCCGAGCACGCGGCGCAGGTCCAGCATGCCCGCCAGTCGCGGCGCAAGCACGTCGATGGGCATGAAAACCGGCAGATTCTGCGCGACACGCAGCGCTGCCTGATCGCGACTCTGCACCGGTTCATGGCCGAGCGCGCGCAGCACTTCCGCCGTCGTCACCCGTCCCGGGTCGCGCGTGACGCCATGCACGAGCACCGGCGCGCCGTGGCGCGCCAGCAGCAGCGCCAGCAAGGGCGTGAGGTTCGGCATCTGACGCGAGCCGTTGTAACTGGGGATGACGATGGGCGCGTACTCGCCGCCAGGATCGGACAACAATTCGAACGACGCCTCGGCCGCATCCAGAAATCCGGCGATTTCGTCAACCGACTCGCCCTTGATGCGCATGGCGAGCAGGATGCCGCCGAGTTCGAGATCGGACACGCGCCGTTCGATCATGGCCGTATACAGTTCGCGCGCATCGTCGCGCGACAGGCTGCGCGCGCCTTTCTTGCCGCGGCCGATTTCCTTGATGAAGCGGGCGGCCGGAAATGCGCCCGGGGTGTGCGAAGGTGTGGATTCCATGAGCGAGAGGGTACTACGTTCGCAGGTCCCTGTGCTCAGGCCACGCGCGGGATCGGCGCCCGCGCCTGAATCAGCTTTTTCAATTCCGGCACACAGGAACCGCAGTTCGTGCCGCATTTGAGTTTTTCCTGCAGCACTACCAATTGCGCATCAGGAAGACCGTCGTGCATCGCAAGGGCCGCATTGATTTCGCTTTCGGCAATGTCGAAGCAGCTGCAAACGATCCTGCCACGCGCCTTGAAACCCTGCGGGGCCTTTGCACCCGGCATCAGCAGCAGGCGTCCCAGCTGTCCCACGAACTGCTCGCCTTCCAGATATTCGCGCAGCCAATGTTCGGCCGAGATGTCGCCAGCGAGCGCAACCGCTTCCAGCTTGCCCTCATGCATCAGGATGTGGCGCGCATGTCCGCGGCGGGCGTCGTCATAGCGCAGCACAGCGGCTCCGGCGATGCCGAACAAGACTTCGATTTGCCGCAGCAGGTCCGCTTGTGCCGGATAGTCATCGGCGACACGCAGCAGCACGCCGCTGCGTTCGCGCCCGAACAAGGTGCAGCACGCGTAGGCAAAGCGGCGCATGCAGAGGCGCAGTGCCGCCTGCAGGGAAAGCGCACGCTCCGGCTCGATCCAGCCGAATACCAGGAATCGCCATGGCAGCTCGGCCTTGAGAATCCTCACGGTGGCGTGCTTGAGCTCCGGCTGTCTGGATACCGGGCAAAAGGCGGGGTTGGTCAGACCGTTGACGCCGAAACTGCCAGCCTCGCCCTTGCCGCGTCCGGACAAGTATTCTTCGCCCCAATGCATGGCGATGAACGCCTGTCCGCCACGCATGTCGTCGCTGGTCATCGCCGGCAGGATCTGGCTGCCGCGCCGGCTGGTGACGTGCACCAGATCGCCGTCGGCGAGCCGATGGCGATCCATGTCCGCCTTCGCCATCAGCACTGCAGGCTCCGGGGCATGGGCGAACAGGCGCGCGACGGTGCCGCTGCGGCTCATGCCGTGCCACTGATCGCGCAAACGGCCGGTCGTGAGGCGAAACGGATAACGCGCATCGACCGGATCATTCACCGGCCGATACACCGTATTGACGAAGCGTGCCCGCCCGCTCGCGGTCGCAAACACGCGGTCTTCGTACAGACGTTTCCTGCCTTCTCTTGCACCTTGCGGAAAGGGCCACTGCTGTGGTCCGCGCTGTTCGAGGATGCGCCATGACAGTCCCGTGATGTCGAGGTCGCGCCCGCGCGTGGATTCCCTGTGCTCATTCCAGATATCCTCCGCGCCGGCATAGGGGAACAGCGAAGTCGCGCGCCCCTGCAGTGCCTCCAGCCTGCGCGCGAAGTCGATCACGATTTCCCAGTCGTGCCGCGCCTGTCCGGGCTTGGGCAGCGCCGGCCGCACCCGCGTGATGCGGCGTTCAGAATTGGTGACGGTCCCCGCCTTCTCGCCCCAGGTGGTGGCCGGCAGCAGCACGTCGGCGTAGGGAACGGTGGCGGTATTCCTGTATGCATCCTGCACGATCACCAGCTCGGCCGCACGCAATGCCTCGCGCACCAGTGCCTGATCGGGCAGCGATTGCGCCGGATTGGTACAGGCAATCCAGAGAATCCTGATCTCGCCGCGCCGCACCGCCTCGAACATTTCCACGGCGGTCTTGCCGGGCCTCGACGGGACCTCGTCCACGCCCCACAGGCGTGCGACTTCGGCGCGATGTGCCGGATCGGCAAGGTCACGGTGCGCTGTCATCAGGTTGGCCATGCCGCCCACTTCACGCCCGCCCATCGCATTCGGCTGGCCGGTCAAAGAGAACGGACCGGCGCCGACCTTGCCGATCTGGCCCGTTGCCAGATGCAGATTGATTAATGCTGCGTTCTTGGCGGTTCCCGAGGTCGACTGGTTCAAGCCCTGGCAATACAGCGACAGCGCCGCCTTCGCTTCGCCGAACCAGCGCGCCGCGCGCATCAGATCGTCCTCATCGATGCCGCAAATTTCAGCCACGGCTTTCGGCGTGTAATCGCGCAGCGTGTGCTTGAGATCGGCAAAGCCTTCCGTATGTGCATCGATGAATGCAGCATCGAGCAGGCCGTCCCGCAGGCAGACGTGCAGCATGCCGTTGAACAGGGCGACGTCCGTTCCGGGCAGTATCTGCAGGAACAGATCGGCATCGCGCGCGGTGTCTGTCCTGCGCGGATCGGCCACGATCATCTTCAGGCCGGGATTCCTGCTGCGCACCGCCTCGATGCGGCGGTACAGCACCGGATGGGCAAAGGCCGTGTTCGAGCCGACGATGAAGATCAGGTCTGCATGATCGACGTCTTCGTAGCATGTCGGCGGCGCATCCGCGCCCAGTGTCTGCTTGTAACCCGCGACGGCGCTCGACATGCACAGACGCGAGTTGCTGTCGATGTTGTTGGTGCCGATCAGTCCCTTGGCCAGCTTGTTGAAGACGTAATAGTCCTCGGTCAACAGCTGGCCCGAAATGTAGAAGCCGACGCTGTCCGGGCCGTGCGCATCGATCGTCGCCGCGAACTTGCGCGCAATGTAGTCGAGTGCGGCATCCCAGCTTGCCGGCGAGCGCTGCACATCCGACGCCACGCGGACCTCGGGCTGCAGCGCACGCACCTGTTGTTGCAATGCCGGCTCGGCGCTCAGGTGCAGCGTGCTGCCCTTGGTGCACAAGCGTCCGAAGTTGGCCGGGTGATCCGGATCACCCCGCAGGCCGGTGATCTTCTCGCCGTCACTCTCGACAATGACGCCGCAGCCGACTCCGCAGTAGCAGCAGGTTGTCTT
>JAEZHR010000412.1 GCA_023416415.1 Pseudomonadota bacterium | reverse complement strand
TCAACTGATGCAGCTCCAGCACCAGCACCTTGTGCGGTAAGACCTTGGGGTCGGACAGGCGTTCCAGCTTGCCGACCGCGCCGAAGAACAGCGAGCCGAACACCGAATAGACCGCCACGCCGGGTGCGGGCGATACCGGCATGGCCGCGTCCGGCACCGGATCGATGCGGGTCAGCGTCGAGATGCGGTAGATGAAGAACACGCAGGCCAGCACCAGGCCGACTTCCACTGCGACCGTGATACCGACCACGACCGTCAGCGCGCAGGTGCCCACCATCAGGATGCGGTAGTTCAGCGACAGGTGATTCATGCGCACGAACTCGTGCCATTCGCCCATGTTGAAGGCCACATGCATGAGGATCGCAGCCAGGGCTGCGAGCGGGATGTTGACGGCCAGCGGCGCGGCAACCAGCACGATCGCAAGCAGGGTGGCGGCGTGCACGATGCCGGAAACGGGCGAGGTCGCGCCGGTGCGGATGTTTGTGACGGTGCGGGCGATGGTGCCGGTGGCTGGAATGCCGCCGAAGAAGGGCACCACGAAATTGGCCACGCCCTGGGCCATGAGCTCCTGATCGGGATCGTGGCGCTCGCCGGTCAGGTTGTCCGCCACGCGCGCACACAGCAGCGATTCGATGGCGCCGAGCATGGCGATGGTGATCGTTGGCGGCAGCAGATGCTTGGCGGCTTCCCAGCTCAACTCCGGCAGGGCCAGGCTCGGCAGGCCTTGCGGGATGCCGCCGAAGCGGCTGCCGATGGTGTCGACCTGCAGATTGAACACGGTGACAGCGAGTGTGCTCAGGGCGAGCACAACGATCGGGCCGGGAACGGGCTTCAGGAATTGCGCCAGCCGGGCCAGCCGCATCCGGGCGAGCGGTCCGTCGCCACTGCGGAAGGCCTTGGGCCACAGCACCATGATCGCCAGCGAACCGAGAGCCAGCGCCAGCGAAGCGAGGTCGAACGTGTTGGCTCGCGCGGCCAGCAACTGCAGCTGGGCGAAGAAATCGGAAGGCATGCGTTCGATGTCCAGGCCGAAGAAATCGCTGACCTGGGACAGCGCGATCAGGATCGCGATGCCGTTGGTGAATCCGATCACGACCGGCACAGGGATATAGCGAATCAGGAAGCCGAGCCGGAGCACGCCCATGGCGAACAGCAGGATGCCGGCCAGGATGGTCGACACCAGCAGGCCGCCCAGTCCGTAGGCCTCGATGATGCCGTAGATGACGATGATGAAGGCACCGGCCGGGCCGCCGATCTGGACGCGCGAGCCGCCCAGTGCCGAGATCAGGAAGCCGGCGATGATGGCAGTGAAGATGCCGGCCTCGGGGCGCACGCCGGACGCGATGGCGAATGCCATGGCCAGCGGGAGGGCCACGATGCCGACCGTAATGCCGGCATTCACATCCTGGAACAAGCGTCGTCGATCGTAGTCCTGCAGGGCGTCGAGCAGGCGGGGGTGGAAGTGAAAGTCGGCAAATTTCATGGCTTCCTACATGACCGTGGTGAAATCAGTGTCCAAGCATCCTTCGCATCACCTGTGGCGCGGGTTCGGCCGGGTTTGCGTGGGCGTACTCGAGTTCCGGTGCGAGGTCGAATCCGTAGGCGGCGTATAGATCGAGCAGGCGAGGCTGGTCGCTGCGCACGGCCAGCCGCAGTTCGGTAACGCCTGCGGCGAGCGCGCGGTGGATCACGGCTTCGAGCAGATGCTGAGACAGGGCTTCACCACGATACTGCGGAAGCACGCCCATGCGCAGCGTTTCCCAGACATTGGGATGGCCGAACACGGGCAGCCAGCGCACCGAGCCGATCGGTGCGTCTTCGCGCAGCATGATGAATCCGCCGCCTTCCTGCAGGTGTTCGCGCACCTGCGCGACGGTTTCGTGATGGCCGCTGGAAGTCGGCGCAACCCGACCGGCCCAGCTGGCGCGGGTCAGGTCCGCGATCAGCTGGGCGTCGTCGAGGGTGGCTTCGCGCACGGTCACGCTCATGCGTGCGCCTCTTCGATCACGGGGGTACAGGCAGGTTCGGGCATGGTCAGCGCACGCGCATGCCCGGCTCGGCACCAGGCCACGGATTGAGCACGTAGATGCCGGGATTGGATTTCTCGTCGGCCGCCGAGGCCGCCAGCACCATGCCTTCCGAAACGCCGAATTTCATCTTGCGGGGTGCGAGGTTAGCGACCATGACGGTCAGCTTGCCGATCAGGTCTTCCGGCTTGTAGGAGGACTTGATGCCCGAGAATACGTTGCGCGTGCGTCCTTCGCCGACGTCCAGCGTCAGGCGCAGGAGCTTGTTGGAGCCTTCGACGTGCTCGCAGTTGACGATCTTCGCGATGCGCAGGTCGATCTTTGTGAAATCGTCGATCGTAACTTCCGGCGCCAGCGGTTCGATGCCGGCCGGTGCTTCGGTTTCGGCGGGCGTGGCCTGGACAGCTGGCTGTTCAGGCTTCTCGAACAGGTCCTCCAGCATCTTCGGCTCCACCCGCGTCATCAGGTGCGCGAAGGTGCCGATCGAGGATGGGAATTGCGTCAGGTCGGACCAGTTCAGATCGCGGTCCAGTCCAAACAGGGCCGCCACCTTGCGCGTCACGCCAGGCAGTACCGGGGTCAGGAACACGGACAGCCGGTGGAAGGCCAGCAGCAGGTCCGAGCACACATCCTGCAGCGCCTTGTTGTTGGCCGGGTCCTTGGCCAGCTCCCACGGCTTTTTCGCATCCACGTACTGGTTGACCTCGTCGGCCAGACTCATGATGTGGCGGATCGCCTTGCCGTATTCGCGCGTCTCGTAGGCTTCGGCGATCGCCTTTTCAGCCTCCGGCAATGCCTGCCAGAAGCGGTTGCCGGTAGTGCCGTCGGCCACCGGATTCGACAGCTTGCCGTCGAAGCGCTTGGTGATGAAGCCCGCCGCGCGGCTGCAGATGTTGACGTACTTGCCGATGAGGTCGGCATTGACCTTGGCAATGAAGTCTTCGGGGTTGAAGTCGATATCTTCGACACGTGAATTGAGCTTGGTTGCGATGTAGTAGCGCAGCCATTCCGGATTCATCTTGATGTCGAGATAGCGCAGTGGCGAGATGCCGGTGCCGCGCGACTTGCTCATCTTTTCGCCGTTGACGGTCAGGTGGCCGTGCACGTTGACCTTGAGCTTGTCGATGACGGGATGGCCGGAGAACTTCAGCATCGTCGGCCAGAACAGCAGGTGGAAGGACACGATGTCCTTGCCGATGAAGTGGATCTGCTCGGTGGCCGGGTCGTGCAGCAGGGCGTCGTAGTCGATGCCTTTCTTGCCGCAGTAATTCTTCAGGCTGGCCAGATAGCCGACCGGCGCGTCCAGCCAGACGTAGAAATACTTGCCGGGGGCGTCCGGAATCGGAATGCCGAAGTAGGGGGCGTCGCGCGAGATGTCCCAGTCGGCCAGATCACGGCCATCGTTTCCGAGCCATTCGGAGACCTTGTTGACCATCTCTGGCTGCAGGCGGCCCGGCGAATTCAGCCATTCCTTCAGGAAGCTCACGCAGCGGGGATCGGAGAGCTTGAAGAAATACTGCTCGGAAGGCTTCAGCACCGGCGTGGCGCCGGTCAGGGCCGAGTAGGGATTTTTCAGTTCGGTCGGTTCGTAGGCGGCGCCGCAGACTACGCAGTTGTCGCCGTATTGATCCTTCGCACCGCATTTCGGGCACTCGCCCTTGATGTTGCGGTCAGCAAGGAACATGCCCTTGACCGGATCGTAGAAGCGTTCGACGACGCGCGTCTCGATCAGGCCGGCTTCGCGCAGGCGCAGGTAGATCTCCTGCGACAGCTCGGTGTTTTCGGGAGAATCGGTCGAGTGCCAGTTGTCGAAGGAAATCTGGAAGCCGTCCAGGTACTGCTTGCGGCCTGCGGCGATCCTGGCTACGAATTCCTGTGGACTGATGCCGGCCTTCTCGGCGGCAATCATGATCGGCGTGCCATGGGCATCGTCCGCGCCCACGAACAACACCTCATGGCCCTGCATGCGCTGGAAGCGGACCCAGATGTCGGCCTGGATGTACTCCATGATGTGGCCGATGTGGAAGGCGCCATTGGCGTAGGGCAGGGCGGTGGTGACGAACAGCTTGCGTGGGGTGATGCTCATTTGGCAATGCATTGGCAGGAGTAAAGCGAACATTCTAGCAGTCAGCTCCTGTTCGTTTGCAGGGCGTGGTTTAGACTTGCGGACAGTATTGAGGAGAAAACATGGCAATTACACAGGAAGCCGTCAAATCGGCGCTGGGCACGGTGCTCGACCCGAATACCGGCAAGGATCTCGTGACGGGCAAATCGGCGAAGAACATTCGCGTCGACGGCGCCGACGTGCAGGTCGACATCGAACTCGGCTACCCCGCCGCCAGCCAGCTAGAGCCGATCGGGAGCGCAGCGCGCGCGGCACTGGCGGCGTTGCCGGGCGTGGGCAGGATCGAGGTCAAGGTGGCGTCGAAGATCGTGGCACACGCCGTGCAGCGCGGCGTGCCGCTGTTGCCGAATGTGCGCAACATCATCGCCGTGGCTTCGGGCAAGGGCGGGGTAGGCAAGTCGACCACGGCCGCCAATCTGGCGCTGGCGCAGGCGGCCGAAGGCGCGAAGGTGGGCTTGCTTGACGCCGACATCTACGGACCGTCACAGCCGATGATGATGGGCATCGTCGGGCAGCCGGAGTCCAAGGACGGAAAGACCATGGAGCCGCTGGAAAACCACGGCGTACAGGTGGCGTCGATCGGCTTCATGATCGACCCCGACCAGCCCATGGTCTGGCGCGGCCCCATGGTCACCCAGGCTTTGCAGCAACTGCTGCAGCAGACCAACTGGCGCGACCTGGATTACCTGCTTGTCGACATGCCGCCCGGCACCGGAGACATTCAGCTCACGCTCTCGCAGAAGGTCCCGGTCACCGGCGCGGTCATCGTTACCACGCCGCAGGACATTGCGCTGCTCGACGCGCGCAAGGGGCTGAAGATGTTCGAGAAGGTCGGCATCCCCATCCTCGGCATCGTCGAGAATATGAGCATGCACGTCTGCTCCAACTGCGGGCATGCCGAGCCGATATTCGGCATCGGCGGCGCAGAGAGGATGGGAGCGGATTTCGATGTCGAAATGCTGGGTCGCCTGCCCTTGGCGATGTCGATCCGCGAGCAGACCGATTCCGGGCGCCCGACGGTCGTGGCCGATCCGGATGGCGAGACTGCCGGCATCTACAAGCAGATCGCGCGTCGCATCGCCGTGAAAGTGGCGGAGAAGGCGAAGGACATGACGAGCAAGTTCCCGAACATCGTGATCAAGAACGATTGAGGGTGGCTGTAAAATAACGGGCTTTTTCCGGCAGCCGTTGCTCCCGCGAACGAGGGAGTTCGGCAGGAACGCCGCACATGCCGTGCAGGTCGAACCGGGTTTCGCCCTGTACAGAAGCGACCCAGCGCGCAATTCCAAGAACCAAGACGATGCCCGCGTGGGCATTTTTGACTTATGACCGCCCCTCATCCTGTAAGAACGCGATTTGCTCCCAGCCCCACCGGCTACCTCCACCTTGGCGGCGCGCGCACCGCACTGTTTTCCTGGGCCTATGCCCGCCATTTCGGCGGACAGTTCATCCTGCGCATCGAAGACACCGATCTCGAACGTTCGACGCCGGCAGCTGTGCAGGCCATCATCGACGGTATGAACTGGCTCGGACTGCAGCATGACGAAGGCCCGTTCTACCAGATGCAGCGCATGGACCGCTATCGCGAAGTCATTGCGCAGATGCTGGAAGCCGGAACGGCCTACTACTGCTACTGCACGCCGGAGGAGGTCGAGGCCATGCGCGAGCGCTTCCGTGCAGCCGGCGAAAAGCCACGCTACGACGGCACCTGGCGTCCGGAGCCGGGCAAGACGCTGCCGCCCGTGCCGGAAGGCCGCAAGCCGGTGGTGCGCTTCAAGAATCCGCTCGATGGCGACGTCACCTGGAACGACGTGGTCAAGGGACCGATCACGATCTCCAATCGCGAACTGGATGATCTGGTCATTGCTCGTCCGGACGGCACGCCGACCTACAACTTCTGCGTTGCGATCGACGACTGGGACATGAAGATCACCCACGTCATTCGCGGTGACGATCATGTCAACAACACGCCGCGCCAGATCAACATCCTGCGCGCACTTGGTGCCACGCTGCCCGAGTACGGCCACGTGCCGATGATCCTCGGTGCCGACGGCGAGAAGCTCTCCAAGCGTCATGGCGCGGTCAGCGTAATGGAATACCCGGCCCAGGGTTACCTGCCCGAGGCAATGCTGAATTATCTGGCGCGCCTGGGATGGAGCCATGGTGACGACGAGATCTTCTCAATGGAGCAGTTCGTGCAATGGTTCGACCTCGACCACCTGTCGAAGTCGCCGGCGCAGTTCAATCCGGAAAAGCTGGCTTGGCTGAACAACCACTACATCAAGCAGTCCGATAATGCGCGCCTCGAAGTACTCGTGCGTCCGCTGATGGAGCGCGAAGGTGCGCAGTTCGAAGGCGCGCCCGATCTGCAGGCGGTGGTCGGCCTGATGAAGGAGCGTGCCAACACGATCAACGAACTCGCGGATGCAGCCATGCTCTTCTATCGCGAGCCGAAGCCGGACACCGCATTGCTGACGCAGCATCTGACCGATGCGATCAGGCCGGTCCTGGCCGAGTTTGTGCAGAAGCTGCACGGCATCGCATGGGAGAAGTCGGCGATTGCTGCGGCAATGAAGGAAGTGCTCGCCGCACACAAGATGAAGATGCCTCAGCTTGCGATGCCGCTGCGCCTGCTCGTGACCGGCCAACTGCAGACGCCGTCGATCGACGCGGTGCTCGCGCTGTTCGATCGCGATGTTGTCGTTGCTCGGGTGCAGAAAGGTTTCTGAAAAATTTATGCGAGGGTATTTACACGTCAGAAAAAGGCTTGCTATACTCTCGTTTCTTCGCAACGGGGGTATAGCTCAGCTGGGAGAGCGCTTGCATGGCATGCAAGAGGTCAGCGGTTCGATCCCGCTTACCTCCACCACGCGACAGTAGTAGATAGGCTGCAGTAACACGACAGATTTCTGTCCCCATCGTCTAGAGGCCTAGGACACCGCCCTTTCACGGCGATAACCGGGGTTCGAATCCCCGTGGGGACGCCAGAATAAAGCCAGTTAGAGAAATCTAACTGGCTTTTTTTTCGAACATGGCCAGAAAGCCTGGCAAGGCGCGGCTGCAAGCATCGTCACGGTG
>JAEZHR010000407.1 GCA_023416415.1 Pseudomonadota bacterium | reverse complement strand
GTTCCGGCCTATGTGATCTTCCACGACGCGACGATGCGCGAAATCGCGCGCGCGCGGCCGGGTTCGCTGGCCGAGTTGCGCGGCGTATCGGGGGTGGGGGAACGGAAACTGGAGACCTACGGCGCCGAGATCGTGGCGCTGATTGGCGAGACGGAATAGCGCGGCTTGCGCACGAAGCCGGTGTCGATGCAGTGCGGCGTCGCGCAGGCAGATACGCTTCGCATCATCGCGGGCACGCTGTTTCGATGACAGGCCGCGCCCCGCAGTGCAAACCGTGCACCGGAGGTCCCTCAACGGCGATCGGAGACACTAGAACTCCGCATGCATCAAGTGAATGGTCCGGAAGCTGCTGACCGGCACTGCTGATTCACTCGTGACGCGCGACCATCCGTGGCCCCGCACCCGGTTTCAACCCGCCCGCTTTCTGAACACCAGATCCCACACTCCGTGCCCGAGCTTGAGGCCGCGGTTCTCGAACTTGGTCACCGGACGATAGTCCGGGCGCGGCGCGTAGCCGTCGGCCGTGTTCTCCAGCGACGGCTCTCCGCCCAGCACTTCCAGCATCTGCTCGGCATATTCCTGCCAGTCGGTCGCGCAATGAATGTAGCCGCCCGGCGCGATGCGGCTGGCCAGCAGCTCAACGAAAGCCGGCTGGATCAGGCGGCGCTTGTTATGCCGGGCCTTGTGCCAGGGATCGGGAAAGAAGACGTGCACGCCAGCCAGCGATTCCGGTTTGACCATGTGCGTGACGACTTCCACCGCATCGTGCTGGATGATGCGCAGGTTCGCCAGCTGCTGCTCGCCGATCAGCTTGAGCAGGCTGCCCACACCAGGCGTGTGCACTTCGACGCCGATGAAATTCTTGTCCGGCATGCCGGCTGCGATCCTGGCCGTCGTATCTCCCTTGCCGAAGCCGATTTCCAGGATGGTCGGCGCGCTGCGTGCGAAGGCCGCGTCAAAGTCGAAGGGCGCCTTTTCGTAAGGGATGCAGAACTGCGGACCGAGCGTCTCGAGCGCGCGTGCCTGGGCCGTCGAGAGCCGGCCGGCGCGCGTGACGAAGCTGCGGATGCGGCGTTCTGTCGGGTCGTACAGCATGTTGCGTGCGGGGGTGTCGGGGCAGGTCGAATCACTCATGACGGGCTTGCAATGCGGTCGGGACAACAAAAAAGGGCACCTGGCGGTGCCCTCGGCGCAATCAATGCGGGGCGGACGATGGACATGCGTCGTGTATCCAGACATCGCAGCCAAGCCATTGATTGGCAATGGATTTTTCTTCATCCGATTGGACGAGACGGGATTATGCACCCGTTCACATCGCCTTGCAATCGAGTGTGATCGTCGAGGCTTGTGCGGAGAAGGCCGCGTGCGCGAAATCGACCTGCCGAGCGGCAACGTGCAAAATAGCGGACCTTCCGGCCCATGTCCGTCCATGCCTGCTGCCTGCGGGCGCAGCCGTGCGCATGTACTCGCCTGACGTTGCGGCCGGAATCGAACAAGAAAGCAAGAATCGGGAGAAAGCATGAAAACTGCATTGGAGCAGATCCGCCCTCGGGAAATCCGTTCGTGCGTCACGACGGGAGGTCGTTGATGCATATCGATCCGTTCATGGGAGCGACGCTGGCGATCCTGCTGCTCTTCGTAGGCAAGGGCGTGATCGCCCGCGTGGAGTGGCTGCGTCGCTACAGCATCCCGGAAGCGCTGGTGGGCGGGCTGCTTGGCGCCCTGATCGTATGTGCACTGCACTATGGCGCCGGCATGACGGTCGTTTTCGATACGACCTTGCGTGATCTCCTGCTGCTGTACTTCTTCGCCGCCATCGGCTTGAGCAGCAACCTGCGCACCTTGGTCGCAGGCGGGCGGCCGTTCGTGATTCTGACCATGCTGTCGGTGGTTTTCCTGGTCTTGCAGAATGCCGTCGGGATGGGTTTGGCCGGTGCGTTCGGCATGGATCCGCGCGCGGGACTGATGGTTGGCTCGATTTCGCTGACCGGCGGTGTCGGCACGACCGTGGCCTGGGCCCGTCATTTTTCCGAGAGTCTGGGCATCCACAACGCGCAGGAGCTGGGGCTGGCCGCGAATACGATCGGACTGATCGCGGCCTGCGTCATCGGCGGGCCGATCGCGGCCTACCTGATGCAGCGCCATGGGGTGCGTCCTTCGCACGAAGCCGAACTGGAAGTGGGGGTGCTGCACAGCGAGGAGGCGCGCGTGCATCTCGATTACCACGGCATGCTGATGGCGGTGTTCTGGCTCAATTGCACGCTCATTCTGGGAGGCGGCATCACGGAACTGACCGCTCTGACGCCGCTGAAGCTGCCCGGCTTTGTCGGCTGCCTGCTGGGAGGCATTCTGATGCGGGCCATTGCCGATTTCTTGACGACCGACGGGAAGGGGCGACTGTGGGATTTTCCGAGCATGCAGCCGGGCCTTGCACTGATCTCCGATGTGTCCCTCGGACTGTTCCTGACCTTGGCGCTGATGGGCCTGCGGCTTTGGGAGCTGGAGCCGGTGCTGACGTTCATTACGGTGGCGATGGCGGTCCAGATTGTGCTGGTGGCGGCATTCGTGCTGCTGGTGGTTTTTCGCGCGATGGGGCGCGACTACGAGGCCACGGTCGTGTGCGCTGCCTTTGGCGGCATCGCGCTCGGCTCAACCGCGACGGCGGTGGCCAACATGACTGCGGTGACACGGGAGTTCGGTGCCGCGCGTCAGGCCTTCATCGTGGTGCCGCTGGTATGCGGTTTTTCCATCGACGTGGTCAACGCGGTCGTCATCGGTCTGCTGGCGCGCTGATGGGCGCGACGGGCAGGGTGATGTGTGGGAGCAGGAACGGAGGCTGGAGCGGGTGAAGGGAATCGAACCCTCGTCGTAAGCTTGGGAAGCTTCTGCTCTGCCATTGAGCTACACCCGCGAGAGGCTGTGATTATACAGCAGGCGGCCGTTGCTTCAGCGGACGTCCTGCAGCAATTGCGCGACCAGTTCTTCGACCAGATAGCGCCGATGCGGGGGGAGCAACTCGATGCGGGCGGCCAGAGCGAGCGACTCGGGGGATGGTGCAAGCCCGGTTGCAGGGGCGGCTGCATAGGGATCGCGGCTTTGTGCTGCGCCCGGCACTCCATCGTGTTCGGAAGCAGGCGGTGGACCGTAATGGAGCCAGTGAGGGCTCACACGCAACCATTCGGCCAGGGTGGCGATCTTGTCGGCGGTGGGAATGGCGCGTCCGCTAAGCCATTTGTGCGCGGTCTGGGGAGAGATGGCCGCGCCGCGGTGACGCAGGTTGAAACGAAGGGCGAGTTCGGTGGCGCCGTGCACGGGCTCCGGATTGCGGCGCAGGGCCAGCGCCAGGCGCTGGGCAAAGGCAGATTTTTCATCGTGCGTAGGCATGCTGCATTCTGCGCTGCGATGGTGTCTGGCGAAACAACCAAACAAGATAATTATTATCTCAAGTGGTTTAAATACTATCCTGTTTGAGATAAGATCGCCTTTCGCCTCATCCCTTCTGCAACGCCCTGCATGTTGCAGTTGCCCGCTTCCAGGAGCTTGCATGCTCGCCTTTCTGATACTGTTGCTGGTTCCGTTTGCTCTGCTGCTTGCAGCGTTCAGGCTGTGCCTGCATGGGCGTGCCGTGCGTAGAGCGCACGGTCGCCATGTGCGGATTCACTGGCGCCTGAGCGTTGCGGCGCATCTGCTGTATGCGTACGCAATGCTGTTGCTGGCGCTGCTTGCCGCCGACAGCAAGCTCGGGGCCGGCCGGCAGTTCGCCGTACGCTGGCCCTCGCTTGCCGGCCTGTCCGGCATGACCGGTACGCCGGACTTCCTGTTGCTGCTCGATGCTGCGGCGGTGCTTGTCCTGGCGCTGGTTCTCCTTGCGGCCCGGCGAAGCTTCGGTCATTTCGACGACGCCGGCATCTGGCACCCGCCGCTGCGTGCGTTGCGGGAAGAAGCGGCCGATCATGAGCGCGGGACGCCGCAGGAGCCGAATTGATCCAGCGCAAGGAATGCGGCACCTGTGGCACCATACATTTCTGTTTGACAATCACTATGCCCGGGTGTCGCCTTCCGCCAAGCGGGCACGCCCGGCAGCTTGCATGAATCCTTCCACCGCACTCGGCCTGCTTCTCGGCGCCGTCATCGTCATAGCCGGCGCGTTGTTGACGGCAGAAAGCCCGACCGACCTGTTCGACCTGACCAGCTTGCTGATCGTTCTGGGGGGCACGGTTGCTGCGACCCTGATCAGCTATCCGCTGCGCGAAGTGCTGCGCGTGTTCAAGGTCTTCCTGATCGTATTGCGCAACGAGAATCTGTATGCGCGCGAGGACATGGACGAAATCGTGCGCGTCTCGCGCCAGTACTTCCAGGGGCAGCTCACCGCGCTGGACGATGAACTGGACAAATTGAAGAACCCCTTTTTGCGCACCGGCGTGCAGCTGGTGATCGACGGCGCGCCGGTGGAGGACATCGTCGAACTGATGCAGTGGCGCATCGCCCGGCTGAAGGCGCGCGAGGCGGCCGAGGCACAGATCTTCCGCAGCATGGCCATGTATGCGCCGGCTTTCGGCATGCTCGGGACCCTGCTCGGACTGGTCAACATGCTGCAAGGTCTGCAGTCCGATTTCCAGACGATAGGCGCGAACATGGCGGTGGCCATGCTGACCACCCTGTATGGCATCCTGTTGGCCAATCTGATCTTCAAGCCAATCGCCATCAAGTTCGAGCGGCGCACCGAGCGGCGCGTGATCCAGATGAACATGGTGCTGGAAGGAATCACGCTGATGGCGCAGCGGCGCAGCCCGTCCTTCATCCGGCTCTACCTGGAAAGTCTGCAGGCGCAACACAGCGATGAGATTCGCAAGACACCTGAGAAGGGCAAGGTGGCGGCATGAACGGTCTGCCGCGTCCGGAGCTGCCCGAGGCTGGACGAGATGCGGTGCCGCCTCCCGCGTCCCCGCGCAAGCGCTTGTGGCGGGACGTGATCGCCTGGCAGGATGACGTCACCCGCCGCGACGGAGACGACGACAATGCCTGGTTGACGACCTACCTCGACTTGATCACGCTGCTGCTGATTCTGTTTGTGGTGATGCTGGCGTTTTCGACGTTCGAGCCCGACCGCTTCACCGAGCCGCAACCGGTTGCCGCGGCAGAGGCAGGCATCGAAGCCACAGCGGGCGCACCGGTTGCGTCCCGCCAGGATGGTCCGGCGCAGCGCCTGGCCAATCAGTTCGCGGTCGAACTGGAGCAAAGCGGTCTTGGTGACGAGGTGAGCATGCGGGTTGAGAACCTGCGTCTGACCTTGCAGATCCAGGAGCGCATCCTGTTTTCCAGCGGCAGTGCCGAACTCAACGAGCAGGGCGCGCGTCTTCTGGCCAGGCTGGTACCGATGTTCCAGGAGCCGGGCCGGATGATCTCGGTGGAGGGGCATACGGACGACGTGCCGATTCGCACGGGCCAGTTTCCGTCCAACTGGGAGCTCTCTGCAGGGCGTGCTTCGCGCGTGGTGCGGCTTCTAATCGAACAGGGCGTGCCGGAGGCGCGTCTGCGTGCCATCGGCTATGGTCATACCCGGCCGGTCGCGGACAACGAGAGCTAGGCCGGGCGTGCCGCGAACCGGCGCGTGGCGCTGGTGATCGACCTGGCGACCGTGAATCGGAGCGGGCCGGCTGCAATCGATGACGCCGGGGACATCCCCGGCGACGTCAACAGCCAGGTTAATGGCGATATTGGCAGCGACATCAACGGCGATATCGGCAAAGTCAGCGCCAGCGACTGAGTCCAGTCCGGCAATGGTCCCCCTCGCGCGTACTCAGCGCATCGCTCCGCCTGCGCGCGCAGCGCACTACGCGCTCCAGCACCCCCATCAGTTTCAGTCCGCGCCGCGGGAAGCAGCGCGCGGCACTGTTCGTGCAGTCACCGATGCACGCGCCGAGGATATCCGGCAGCATCCGGCAGAAGAACTCTTCGTTCGTGAGATGTCCGTGCCCGGAGCGACGATTGGCGCGCGCGTGCCCCTGACTGTTCTCAGGTCGCAGCCGAGCGATGCCGGGAAGTTCGACGCGGCGTGAAGGCGCGTGGCGCTGTCAGCGCATCTGTACCGGCCGCAACCGATGCCACAGTCGCGCCTGTCGCCGCGCAATCAGGCGGCGACGGACTGCGCCACTGCGTCAGACGGAGTCGGGTGAGCACCCGGCGCGGAAGCGATGTGCAGGGTGCGGATCGGGTACGCAAAGGAGATCTCCCGCTGACGGAATATCTTGAGCAGGTCGAGGTTGATCGCCTGCTGCACGTCCATGTATTTGCCGTAATCGGGATCGAGCATGTGGTACACGACCTCGAAGCGCAGACCATTGTCGCCATAGCCCTTGAAATGGGCTCGATCGAAGCGCGCCAGGGTGTTTTGACGGGCGATGGATTCGCGCACGATGCCGGGGATGGCTTCGACCTGTTCGGTCGGTGTTTCATAGGCCACGCCGAACTCGAACACGACGCGCCGTTCCTGCATGCGCTTGTAGTTGCGGATGCGTGCCTTGAGCAGTTCGGAGTTGGAAAACACGATCTGCTCTCCGCCGAGGCTGCGAATGCGTGTGGTCTTCATGCCGATGTACTCGACGGTACCGAGGTAGCTGTCGACGATGATGAAATCACCGATCACGAAGGGCTTGTCGAGCGCGATCGAGATCGAGGAAAACAGGTCGCCCAGGATGTTCTGGGTGGCGAGGGCCACCGCGATGCCGCCGATGCCCAGGCTGGCCATCAGGGTGGTGATGTTGAAGCCGAGATTGTCCAGCGTCACCAGCAGCGCAATCGACCAGATCACGATCCGTCCGACCATGCCCAGCAGCATCAGGTGGGTTGCGCCGGCCGGGTTGGTCACACGATTGCGCTCGACTGCGCGTTGCAGGGCGACCGTCACGATGCGGTTGGCCCACAACGCGACCTGAATGACGAGAATCACGATCCACGCATACCGCAGGATGCGGTTCTCGGAGGGCGTCAACGGCAGCTGACTCACACCTGCCAGAGCGGCCACTCCGATCATGAAGGGCATTCGGGTCGCATTGATGACCTGTTCGGCATGGCCGAGGAACTGCAGCCGCCCGATGCCGGCCAGGCGGCGCAACTGGCGTGTGAAGACTGATCGGATGAGGAGCAGGGCCAGCAGGACGAGTGCGAAAACGGTGAAGGCAAGCATGACGCCGTAGGACGGGGCTTCGAACGAAATCAAGGGCAACTCCTGTACAGGTGCTGAAGTTCGAGCAGGCGCGGCGCGCGCGGCAGGGCGGAAAAAGAAAATCCCCCGTGAGGGGGGATGTAAAAGGTCCGGTAATGACCCCGTCGCGAAAGCGACGCTGTTGAAACCTGCGAGGAAGGCGCCGGGAGGACAGGCTGGCACGGGTGGCCCGTGCTGCCGGGAAATGCATCCAGAGGCGTCTTCGGATGACGGGATATTGCCTGAGGACCCTTAAGAGAGACTTAAGAAAAGCCTTAAGGGTTGAATATTGCAATTTAGGAAATTTTCCGGCGTCGGGGATGAAACCGGATAGGGCACGCTCTGTCCTGCCGCCTGCGTCCGCCAGCGACAGCGGGTCCGGCCGGCTCGACGCCGGCCGTGACGGCGTCGATCAACGCATCTGCGTCAGCTCGGTCCGGGCAGGAGCGATCTTTGGCTCGGCTGTCGCCGGCGGCGCAGGGAAACTGAGGCGGGCTGCAAGCCCTCCCAATGGTGAACGGTCGAGGACGATGCGTGCCTGATGGCGTTCGGCAATGGCCTTGATGATGGCCAGGCCCAGGCCGCTGCCGGCCTCGGTGGTACCGGGCACGCGGTAGAAGCGGTCGAAGATGCGGCTGCGTTCCTCGGGCGGGATACCGGGGCCGGAATCGTGCACGGTGAGGTGGACCTGGTCCGCGACCTGCTCGATTTCGACTTTCACCTGGCCGCCGGCCGGCGAGTAGCGCACCGCATTGTCGAGCAGGTTGCGAATCATCACCCGCAGGCCGTCGGGATCGCCGCGCACGCTGGCTGTCGCGCGCTGCGGCATGTCGATGTCAATCCGGCGTGCGGCGGCCAGCGGTGCGACGTCGACGGCGGCCTGCTGCACGCAGGTCGACAATGCGATCTCTTCCTCGCCACTCGGCACCGCCGGGTCCTGCCGTGCCAGAACCAGCAGTTGCTCGACCAGCCGCGTGGCGCGGTCAACGCCGCCCAGCAGGCGTGCGATCGCCTGCTGGCGACCGACATCGTCGCGCGCGCGTGCCAGCGTCTGCACCTGCAGACGCAGCGCGGTCAGCGGGGAACGCAAATCGTGCGCCGCGTCGGCCACGAAGCGCTGCTGCGCCTGCAGCGCCATCTGCACGCGCGCGAGCAGCGAATTGAGTTCGGCTACCAGCAGCGACACTTCATGCGGCACGCCCTTGACCGAGACCGGCGCCAGCGAATCGGCATTGCGGTTGGACAGGTCGCGTCCGATCCGGTTGAGCGGGGCGAGCGAGGTCGTCACCACCCACCAGGCCGCGCCGAACAGCAGCAGCGAGACCGCCAGCACCGGCCAGGTGGTGCGTGCGGCCAGCACCAGGGCGCGCGTGCGACGCGTCTCGATGCGCTGCGCGACCTGGATCACGCGCGTGCTGGTCTGCACCACGTAGATGCGCCAGTCGCCGTTGGGCAGGGTCGTGGTCGAATAGCCGAGCGGGCCACGCTCGGGCAGGGCACGGTAGGTGCGGGTCTGGTAGACGCGCACGCCGTCGTCGGTCCAGATCTGCACCACGAATTCGAAGTCCTCGCTGCTGCCGTCGCGTGCCATGCCGCGCCAGCCGGCGTCATCGAAGCCGCTGTCCTGCAGCGCATAGGCCATCTGCTGCATGTGGTAGTCGAACAATTTGTTGGCTTCCTGCATGGCGGCGCGGAAGGCGACCGAGAACTGCAGGAAGGCGGCAGCGCCGATGGCCACCCCGAGCAGGAGCAGCAGCCGGATGCGCAGCGAGCGCATCATGTTGCGCAGCGTGGCGACGAGGCGCGCGCGCAGGAGCGGGCGGATCATGTCTTCTCGACCATGTAGCCGACGCCGCGCACGTTGACGATGAAGTGCTGGCCGAGTTTCTTGCGCAGGCCGTGGATGTGAACCTCGACCGCGTTGCTTTCCACTTCGCCGGACCAGCCGTACAGACGCTCTTCCAGCTGGGCACGCGACAGGATTGCGCCGGGGCGTGCCAGCAGTGCATCGAGGATGCTCCACTCGCGCGCCGACAGGATGATCTGATGATCGTCGCGCAGCACCTGGCGCGTCGCGGTGTTTACCGTCACGTCATCGCGCCGGTAAACGGGTTCGTTGCTGCCGCGCGCACGCCGTACCAGTGCATGCAGCCGCGCAATCAGTTCTTCCAGGTCGAAGGGCTTGATCAGGTAATCGTCGGCACCGTCCTTCAGGCCCAGCACCCGGTCGGCCAGCGCGTCGCGTGCGGTCACGATCAGCACCGGCACGCTGTTGCCGCGCGCGCGCAGGCCTCGCAGCAGGTCCAGGCCGTCCTTGTGCGGCAGACCGAGGTCGAGCAGCATGGCGTCGTAGGTTTGTGTGGCCAGCGCCGTTTCACCTGCGTTGCCATCGCGCATCCAGTCCACGGCGATGCCTTCGCTCTCCAGTGCGATCTGGATGTTTTCGCCGATCATGGCGTCGTCTTCGACCAGCAGGATTTTCATGGGTGGTGTTCCGAAGAGGTGCCGTGAAATACTGATGCGGTCAGTTCAGCACCTCGAAGTCGACATGGTATCAACTCCGTTCCCGGCCCGGGGGCCGGCGAAGGCGCCCAGCAGGAGGCCCGCGCCGAAGACACCGTATACCAATGCCAGCGATGACGACGACAGGCGTTGCTCGTAGCCCGGGCGCAGGCGCCGCGGGGTGATCGTGTAGTCGACCAGGCAGGCCAGCCCGGACACCGCGGCCGCGCCAGCCACGGCAGGCGCCAGCTCGCGCCGGTCGGCAAGAGTGCCGAACAGCCGTTCGTGGATTACCGCCCAGAACGTGGCCGAGGCGTGGTGAATGGCATAGCCGACCATGGTGTAACGCGCACTCATGTCGTCTTCGCGCATTGCGTGCCCGCCCCATAGCCAGTGGCTCGTGGCATTGGTCGGCGCGGCGGCCGAGCCGCTTTCGCAGCGGCCGCACCAGGCCAATGCCACAGTGGAGGTCAGGCTGGCAATGGCTCCCGAACGCAGGCCGTCGCGCCACGCGAGATGCCAAGGCTTGCAGCGGGATTTCCGTGTTGCAGTTTGATGAACTCGGACCATGGTGCAACAGTCGTACTGTGAAATTTCGACAATTTTTGGAGCCGTGCAAGCCTGGCGCGGTTCCTTCATCACGATCGCCCACATCAATGCAGGTCCTGCTTGCCGGTGCGACCGGCTTCATCGGCCGCCATTTGCTGCGCGCGCTGCTGGCCGAGGGCCATGCGGTACGCTGCGTGACGCGCTCGCCGGCATCCCTGCCGCAGGGCGTGTCGGCAGCGGCGGCCGATTTCACGCGTGACCATCGAGCCGAAGACTGGGAAGCGCATGTTGCCGGGATGGACGTGGTGATCAATGCGGTCGGCATCCTGCGTGAGCGGGGCGCGCAGACGTTCGAGGCCGTGCATGTGCGCGCGCCCTGCGCATTGTTTGCCGCCGCTGCGCGGGCCGGCGTGCGCTGCATCGTGCAGATTTCGGCGCTCGGCGCGACGGGCGAAGCACGCAGCCGTTATCACCTGAGCAAGAAGGAGGCGGACGACTTTCTCGCGGGCCTGGGCGTGCCGGCAGCCATCCTTCAGCCTTCGCTGGTGTTCGGTGCCGATGGCGCCAGCGCGCGCCTGTTTTCCCTGCTGGCCAGCCTGCCGCTGGTGGCATTGCCCGGTGGCGGACGGCAGCGCGTGCAACCCTTGCATGTGGACGACCTGTGTGCGGCGGTGATGGAGCTGCTGCGTACCCCGGCGCAGGGCGTGCGACGCATGGAGATGGGCGGGCCGCACGCCATGGCATTGCGCGATTACCTGCGCATACTGCGCGCGGCGCTCGGCCTCGGAGATCGGCTGCCGGTGCTGACC
>JAEZHR010000252.1 GCA_023416415.1 Pseudomonadota bacterium | reverse complement strand
GGACTGCATGGTGAAACCCTTTGTCGCTAAGAAACGAATCCTGTTGCCGAATCTGCATGACGCGAGAAGTCGCCGTTCAACGCTCCTTCAACGCCGCCTGCGCATGGCGGGTGCACGATGAAGCGCTCTTCGCTGCTCGTCATCCTTGCCTGCATCGTCCTGGCGGCTCTTGCATGGGTACTGGTGCAAAAGCTGCGTGGACCGATCATGGCGGGTTATGAAGTGACGGCGCAGCCGCTGGTGCAGACGGTTGTCGCGACCGGGCGGGTGGCTGCGGTATCGCGCGTGGAGGTCGGCAGCCAGGTGACGGGGGTTGCGATCGAGAGACTGGTCCGGGAAGGCGATGTCGTGAAAGCGGGCGAGCTGCTGGCGGTACTGCGCGCCGACGAGCTTGAAGCTGCGGTGCGCGAAGCGGAAGCTGCGCTGGCCCAGTTGCAGCAATCGACGCGGCCGCAGGCACAGGCTGCATTGAACGAGGCGGAGTCGAGACTGGCCCAGGCCAGCCGTGAAGTGCAACGACGGCGCGAACTGTATCGGAATCGTGTGGTCTCGCGCGAAGATCTGGAGCAGGCGGTACAGGCCGAAACCGCCGCGCGCGCGGCGGCCGAACAGGCGCAATTGAATCTTCGTTCGCTGGAGGCCGGCCACTCCAGTGAAATCGCTGCGCGCGCCCGTGTGGCCAGTGCCAGGGCACAGCTGGACAAGACCCGGATTCGTGCGGTCGTGCCGGGCACCGTGCTCACGCGCAACGTCGAACCGGGGGATCTGGTACAGCCGGGCCGCGTTCTGTTCGAGATTGCCAGTTCCGGTGCGACCGAAGTGCTGGTGCCGGTGGACGAAAAAAATCTGGAAGTGCTTGCCCTCGGCCAGCCCGCCACCTGCATCGCCGACGCCTATCCTTCTCGGCCGTTTCCGGCAAAGATCAGCTTCATTGCCCCCAGCGTGGATCCGCAGCGCGGCACCGTGGACGTGCGCTTCGCCGTCAACCCGGTGCCCGATTTCCTGCGCCAGGACATGACCATTTCCGTGAATGTTGAAACGGGAAAGCGGGATCGCGCCATCGTGGTGCCGAATGACGCGCTGACCGCAACGCAAGGCAATCGCGCCGAAGTCTGGGTGGTCAACGATGGTCGTATCGCACGCCAAGAAGTGGAACTGGGTCTGCGCGGCCTGACCCGTACCGAAATCAAGTCCGGATTGCAGCCCGGCGACCGCATCCTGGCCGATGGAAGCGCGGCCGTCGCACAAGGTGATCGGGTGCGCGTCAAACTTGACGAACTGCCTGCGGCGCCATCCACAAACGACGCGCGCAGGGAACTGCCGGTCAATCTGGACTGACGCCGATGTGGGTCGAGTGGACCATCGCCGTCCGGTTCCTGCGCGAAGGCAAGGCGCAGAGTACGCTGATCCTCGTCGGCATCGCGGTGGGTGTTGCGGTGATCGTCTTCCTGACCGCGCTGATCGACGGGCTGCAGGCCAACATCATCGACCGCACGCTGGGCACCCAGGCCCACATCAAGGTTCAGCCGGCCGAGGAACGCAATCTCATCCTGCCCCCTCCGCCGGGAACCGTGCAGCTGCTGCTAGAAGACAAGCGCGCCCAGCGTCTGCGTTCGATCAACAACTGGCAGCAGGTGCGCGATGTACTCGACACCCTGCCGCGAGTCACGGCCGTGTCGCCGTCCATTTCGGGACCGGCGTTCGCGCGACGTGGCGACGCGCTGGAGTCGGTGGCCCTGGTGGGCATCGACGCACAGCGCTATCAGCGCATCATCCCGATTCCGAACGACATTGTCGCCGGCACGTTTCGCATTGGTGCCGGCAACGCCGTGATCGGCAATCAGCTGGCCTCCGACCTTGGAGTGGGCGTGGGCGACAAGCTGCGGCTGGACGCCGGTCAGGGGCGCGAAAGCGTGGTGAACATTGCCGGCATTTTCGAGCTCGGCGTGCGCGAACTGGATGCGCGCTACGTGTATCTGGACATGAAGCAGACACAGTCGCTGCTCAACCTGCCCGGCGCGGCGACGATCATCGACGTCAAGGTGGACAACATCTTTGACGCGCAGACCATCGCATCGCGCATTGCCCGCCTCACAGGCTTGAAGGCGGAAAGCTGGATGGAAACCAATACTCAGCTGATGAACGCCTTGCGTTCGCAGAGTCTTTCGACGCGAATGATCAGCGTGTTCGTGGCATTGAGCGTGGCCCTGGGCATCGCCAGCGTGCTTTCGGTGAGCGTGGTGCAGCGCACGCGCGAGATCGGGATCCTGCGGGCGATGGGAACGACGCGGCAACAGATGCTGCGCGTGTTTCTGACACAGGGTGCATTATTCGGCCTGGCCGGTTCGCTCCTCGGCGGACTGGCCGGCTACGGTCTGGTGCTCGCCTTCAACACGTTCGGGCCAAAACTGTTCTACATCCCGGTGAGTCCGTGGCTGCCGGTGGCCGCGACCGGACTGGCGACCGTAACCGGCGTCCTGTCCGCGGCCGTGCCGGCGCGACGGGCCGCCTCTCTCGATCCGGTGGAGGCGATTCGCCATGTCTGAGCACGATGCCAGCGAGGAGGTCGTGCGTCTGCAAGACCTTCGAAAAAGCTACAACGTCGGCAAGCCCACCGAAGTGGAGGTGCTGCACGGACTGAACATGCAACTGCAGCGCCGCGACTTTGCCGCGCTCGTGGGGGCTTCGGGCTCGGGCAAGAGCACGCTGCTCAACCTGCTCGGCCTGCTGGACAGGCCCACGGGAGGCGAACTGTTCCTGCTGGGCGAGCCCACCCGGAACATGGACGACGCGCGCCGCACGGCGTTGCGCGGCAGCGCGATCGGCTTCGTATTCCAGTTTCATCATCTGATTCAGGCGTTCACTGCGCTGGAGAACGTACTGATGCCACTCATGGTCGCCTCTGGAAAACCGAGTCATGAGCAGATCGACCGCGCACGCGACCTGCTGGCCCAGGTCGGGCTGGAGGGTTTCGAGCAGCGCAAGCCGGACCAGCTTTCCGGGGGCCAGCAGCAACGTGTCGCCGTGGCCCGTGCATTGATCGCCCGCCCGGCGCTGCTGCTAGCCGATGAGCCTACCGGCAATCTCGACAGCAAGTCCGCCGCCGAAGTGTTCGAGCTGTTTCGCAAATTCAATCGCGAGTTCGCCTGCGCGGTGCTGCTGGTGACCCATGACCCGCGCTTGTCCAGGCAGTGTGATCGCATCATCACGCTGGCCGACGGCAACATCGAAAGCGATGAAATGACGCCCCGCTAGCGCATCCCGGGGCGCAGGTTGTGTGCATGCCGGGCAGGCCGCTCTGGCTTCGGACGCACGGACACGTACTTACCGAATTCAAACTTTCTTACAGGAACCATCTTCCTGAAAGCCCTGTCGGATCGTTTTGCCTTTGAAACACTCCGACATGCGCCCCCTCATTCCCCTTGCCATGGTACTCGGCGCCGTGTTGCTGGCCTCATGCGGCGGCAGCAGCAGCAGCAGCAGCGAAACCGAAGCCTTGCACGCCTCCCTCGCGAGCAGTCCGCTCCCTGCAACGAACACGGCCGATCTCACCAACGTTCCCGCTCCCGACAGCACAGCAAGTCAGCCCGATCCACCCGGCACTGCCGCCCCGTCCTCCACGGACAGCACGCCTGCACCGGGTTCCGCCCACACTTGTGGCCTGCCCGCTTTTCAGGAGCAGCTCATGCAGCGCATCAACGCGGCACGCGCCGTTGCACGCAGCTGCGGCACCACGGCTTATTCCGCCGCACCGGCATTGCGCTGGACTGAAAAGCTCCTTGCTGCGGCCGCTGGTCACGCCGAAGACATGGCGAGCCAGCAGTACTTCTCCCATACCAGCCTCGACGGGCGCACGCACGGACAGCGCGTCACCGCCGCCGGCTATGCGTGGCGAGCAGTCGGCGAAAACATTGCCGCGGGCCAGCGCGATGTCGACCAGGTGTTTGACGCCTGGCTTCAAAGCGCAGGACATTGCGCGAACATCATGCAACCTCACTTCACCGAGGTCGCCGTTGCCTGCGTGGCAGGATCGGATCGCCCATATTGGGTGATGACGCTGGCCGTCCCGCGCTGAGGCCCACTACGGGTCGCACAAAGCATGCGCGGGCTGACCGGACGATGACGCGCCTGCAATCCATGCCCGCGTGCGGAACTTCCGTGCCCGCCGAAAGCCTATCTTGAGAGCACCACGAGGAGGGCCGGAAGATGATCACGATCAGGAGAGACGCCGAAGGCAGTTACGACATCGTCAGCGGCGCGAGCCGGCTGCAGGAGCAGCTGGAAGCGTTCGGACAAGCGGAAGTACTGGATCTCGACAACGGCCGCACCCTGGTGGTGCACGCCTTCGGCGACAGGGTATTTGCCCTGCCGGAGCCCGCAATGGTCGCACTCGAGCGCCTGGCGAATACCGTCATCGAACACGCCAGGTACGGCTGAGTCGATTGAGCGGGTTGCGTGCGGACTGGCGTCAAGAAGCGCCGACTCCCGGTTCGGCGTTGACGGCGACACGCCGGGACGATGTTGTTCATGCGCATGGCCGATCTGGCCAGCGTACGGTAATCAACTGAGCCCATGATGTGCTTGTAATCGACCGCCTGTGCTCGCCGCGTGAGGTGTCAGCGCCTCGCGTGCTCATCCCGGCGGAACCGCATGCCATATCGCGCAGCCGGCTGGCCGGGCACGCCCGTTTCCGTTGCCTGCGCTTGATTGATGCTGCTCAGGCTTGCAACGATTGGCCATCGAATC
>JAEZHR010000201.1 GCA_023416415.1 Pseudomonadota bacterium | reverse complement strand
CCGCTCATCCGAAGATGCGCGGCGCCCGACGAATCAGAACTCTTCCGTCGTCGGCCTGGCCGGATTTGCTCACGGCCAGCTGTTTCGGCTGTTCGCTGGCACGTTGCTTGACCGGCGCGACGCTCGGTTCGCTGCGCGCAGCCAGCGCGCTCTGCTTGCTTGTCGCGACGGACGGCGCTTTCAATGCCGCCACCGCCAAGGCATTCACATGGCTTGCATCGAGCTTGAACGCGCTGACCAGCTGGGCCAGGCGCGCGGCCTGATCCTGCATGGCCTGCGAGGCAGCTGCCGCCTCTTCGACCAGCGCGGCGTTCTGCTGTGTCACCTGATCCATCTGGGTGACGGCCTGATTGATCTGTTCGATGCCTTCGGTCTGTTCGCGGCTGGCGGCGAGGATCTCGCCCATCACATCGGTCACGCGACGCACGCTGGTGACGATGTCGTTCATCGTCGCGCCAGCCCGGTTGACCTGCTTGCTGCCGGTCTCGATGCGATCGACAGAGCTTTCGATCAGCTGCTTGATTTCCTTGGCGGCGGCCGCTGAACGCTGCGCCAGATTGCGCACCTCGCTGGCGACGACTGCAAAGCCGCGGCCCTGCTCGCCGGCACGCGCGGCTTCCACCGCCGCATTGAGCGCGAGGATATTGGTCTGGAAGGCGATGCCGTCGATGACACCGATTATGTCGGCAATCTTCTTGGCCGAGTCGTCGATCTCGTCCATCGTGGCGACCGCCTGACGAATCACTTCTCCGCCCTGGCTGGCCACGCTGGAGGCCGCTTCCGCCAGCGTGTTTGCCTGACGTGCGTTGTCGGCATTCTGCTTGACGGTCGAGGTCAGCTCCTCCATCGAGGATGCCGTTTCTTCCAGCGAACTGGCCTGCTGTTCGGTGCGCGAAGACAGGTCGAGGCTGCCGGTTGCCACCTCGCGCGATGCGCTGGCGATGGCCTCGGTTCCCGTGCGCACTTCGCTTACGGTACGCGAGAGGCTGTCGTTCATGTCACGCAATGCTGCAAGCAGCTGGCCGGTCTCGTCGGTCGACTTCGGCTCGATGTGGCTGGTCAGGTCGCCGGAAGCGACCGTACGGGCGACCGCGACGGCTTCGGAGATCGGACGCACGACGCTGCGTGCGATGAACAGGGCGAACACGGCACCGAGCGCGATGGCGGCCACGCTGAGCAGGATCACCCAATTGCGGCCTCGCGTGTAGTGCACGTTGACCAGCTCCTGGGCAGCTTCGAAACTGCTGGTCTGGTAGGCGAGCAGTTTCTGGATCGTTTCCGTATAGGCGCCCTGTGCCGGCAGCATGCGCGACTTCACCACGCCGCTCAGATCCTCGGCGCCGGAGTCCTTGAGGCGCAAGATCTGGTCGCGAATGTCAACGTATTCCTTTCGCTTCGTGCTGATCTCCTCGATGAGCGCGCGAATTTCGGGTTCTGTCTCCATGGCGGTCAGTTGGTCCCGGACCTGATTGATGCGCCGGCTGGTTTCCGCCATTTCCTTTTCGAGCGTGTCGTCGGTGCCGCCGATCATGCGCTGCGCCTCGTCGATCGCGCTCATCGCCTTCGCGTAGGCGCGTGCGGCATTGAGCTCAACGCCTCCCAGCCATTCGCCGACAAGCTGCAGCTTGTTCGTGGCTTCGGCCATTTCGTCGCTGGCCTGGCGCACGACGCGCAGTTCATACACGCTGAATGCAGCCACCAGGGCCGTCAGCAGGAGCACGGCTGAAAATCCCGTTGCGAGACGGGTGCCGATCTTCAGGTTTTGAAATTTCATGTCGAGGATGCAGTTCTTCTGGCGCATGGCGACTGCCAGCTCTGGAGCCTGCATGCCGACCACGGCGATTTATTGTGATTGCCGAATGAACCTGCGGAAAAATCCGAGGAACAACGGTTTTATCCTAAAAATTGCACCATGGCAACAAAAACTGTCCGCAGGTGTTAATTCGTTGTGCAGAATCCTCGTTATGTTTATTTTCATGCAACCATTTGTCGACCGCGCCCCTCGTGTTCAAGCAAGGCCACGGCTTCGGATTCGATTGCGGTCTTGCCGGGTGCCCCGTCGAGCCTGAACACCTCGACCGCCTCGGCCAGCGTCCGGGTCTGCTGCTGCATGCTCCGCGCGGCGGCTGCCGCCTGCTCCACCAGTGCCGCGTTCTGCTGGGTCATGGCGTCGATCTGGCTCATCGCTTCGTTCACCTGCTCGATGCCGCGCGTCTGCTCCTGGCTGGCGCTGCGGATATCGCCCATGATCCCGGCCACCTGCCGCACCGACTCGGTAATGCGCTCCATGGCGGCGCCGGCCGCATGCACGAGCTTGCTGCCGGCTTCGACGTTGCCGGCCGATTCGCCAATCAGCGCCTTGATCTCGCGCGCGGCTGTTGCCGAGCGCTGGGCTAGCGTGCGCACCTCGCTGGCGACGACTGCAAAGCCGCGGCCCTGCTCGCCGGCACGCGCGGCTTCGACGGCGGCGTTCAGCGCGAGGATGTTGGTCTGGAAGGCGATGCCGTCGATGACGCTGATGATGTCCGACACCCTGCGCGAGCTGTCAGAAATCGCGGCCATCGTACCCACGACCTGGCCGACCACCTCCCCTCCCTGCTCGGCCGCGCTCGATGCGGACATGACGAGTTCGTGCGCCTGGAGCGCATGGTCTGCATTCAGGCGCACGGTACTGGTGAGTTCCTCCAGCGAGGAGGCCGTCTCTTCCAGCGATGCGGCCTGCGCTTCGGTCCGGCTCGAAAGATCGATGTTGCCGCTGGCAATCTCTCGCGCCGCATGGGCGATGGTCGCGCTGCTGCCGCGCACGTTGCCGACGATGTCTGCCAGGCTGGCATTCATCTGGCGCAAGGCATCGAGCAGCTGGCCGACCTCATCGCGCCGGGATTCGTCGAAGCGCGCCGTCAGGTCGCCGCGGGCCACGCGTTGCGCGACGCCGACTGCACGCTCCAGCGGCGCGACGATGCTGCGCGTGGTAGTCCACGCCAGTGCGCCGCCGATGCACAGCGCGCCCGCAACCACGGCGAGCAGAATCATGACCACGCGGCGGTCGGCGACAATCGAATCGACCAGCAAACCCGCCACGGCGGCCTCCTGCAGTTCCACCAGCTTGTCCATGGCCTCCATGACCTTGCCGGTGAGCGGATCGATGCGCCGGGCGATGATGCCCGCGGCCTTCTCGGGATCGTAGGCAAGCGAGGCGGCAACGGCCTCGGCGAGCGGCTTTTCGATCTCGCCGTCCAGACGCGCGATGTCCGCAATCAGCGCGCGTTCCTCGTCCGACAGCCCCATCTCTTCGAATTGCGCACGCGCGCCGTCGTACCGCGTCTTGTGCGCCTTGACCTGCGCCTCTTCCCGCTGCATCGCTGCCACTTCGGTCTGCAGCCCGATGTTGCGCATCGCAATGCCGGCCTGCAGCTGCGCCCCCTTCATCGCCATGGCCATCGAAACCTTGCGGTTGGCAGCGTCAAGTCCGTCAACCAGGCGGGTCTTGTTGCCGCCGTTGAGCAGAGTCGCCACCAGCACCGTTGCGACCAGAATGGCAAGGATGATGCCGAAACCCACGGCCAGCCGTGCGCCGATCCGCATGTTCTCCATCTTCATGAGCTGTCTCCTGTTCCTGTATTCCGGCTTCCCGGATTTTTGTGCGCCGCAATAGCGAATCGCCCTCAAAGCGCTTTCAAAGCACTTGCACTCTTCGGTGTTTAGTTATACTTTATAACCATTCAGCCACATAATCAATTTGCCGAAATGAAGCGTTCGCCTTCCATTGCTTCAAGGCCACAAAACACATGAACGAACATCAAACGTCAGACGTCCTGAAGATCGATCTGCAAGGTCCCATCGCCAAGATCACGATCAATCGCGCCGCCAAGCGCAACGCGCTCTCCGACGGGCTGGTGCGCGCCATCCAGCATTGCTTCGAGACGCTGCCGGATGAGGTTCGGGTCGCGGTGCTGGTGGGTGAAGGCAACCATTTCTGCGC
>JAEZHR010000147.1 GCA_023416415.1 Pseudomonadota bacterium | reverse complement strand
CCGTTCTCTCGATCACGGCGGTTGCGATTGCGACCGCCGCGGCGGCGACGACGACGACGCTCTTCGCTCTGTTCGCCGCCAGGCAGTTCGCCGGCAAGGCCCTCCTGCAGCTCGGTCTCGGTTTCCACAGGCAGCGGGGCGGCAACGGCCGGGATGGGGGCAATGGCATTGATTACGCTGGCTTCAGCTTCCGCGGCTACGGCTTCCTTGCGCTCTTCACGCTGGCGCTGACGTTCGGCATTTTGCCGTTCGCGACGGTTCTCGCCGCCTTCGCGCGGCTGACGCTGCGCCTTCTGCGCCGGAGCGGCCTCGATGGCGGTTTTTGCGGGCACTTCGCGCTCGGTTCGCTCAACGCGTTCAGCACGGTTGCTCTCACGTTCTTCTCCGCGCTCGCGCGTACCTCGACCGCCGCGGCGGTTGCGGCCGCGCCCGGTTCCGCGCTCAGCGGCGCGTTCGCCGCGCTCACCCCGCTCGCGCGGTGCTTGCGGTTTTGCTTCGGGACTTGCTGCCGGTGCATCGGCCGGAGCGACAGCCTTGCGACGGAAGAATCCGAACATGCGGCTGAAGAAGCCTTCGCCAGCCGGCACAGTCAGTACCGGGGCAGGCATGGGCGCGGCCTCGACCGGCTTGCGTTCGACGACGGGCGCCGGCTGCTCGGGCGTGATGCCCTTGACGACGGCTTCCTGGCGCGGACGGGCATCTTCCTTCTGGCGCTTGCTGTAGCCGAGATCGGTCTCGATTTCCTCGGCCATGCTGTAGCTCGGCTGCATGTCGTCCAGACGCGGATCGTCGTGCTTGATGCGTTCGAGCTTGTAGTGCGGCGTTTCGAGATGCTTGTTCGGAATCAGGATCACCGAGACGCGATGGCGTGTCTCGATACTCAGAATCTCGCCACGCTTCTCGTTGAGCAGGAAGGCCGCGACATCGACTGGCGCCTGTACATGAATCAGCGCCGAGTTTTCCTTCATGGCCTCTTCCTGGATGATGCGCAGCACTTGCAGGGCAGAGGATTCGGTGTCGCGAATGTGGCCGGTACCGTTGCAACGCGGGCACGTGACATGACTGCCTTCCGAAAGCGACGGACGCAGCCGCTGACGTGAAAGCTCCATCAGGCCGAAGCGGGAAATTTTGCCCATCTGCACGCGTGCGCGGTCATAGCGCAGCGCATCTTTCAGGCGTTGCTCGACTTCACGCTGGTTCTTCGCGTTCTCCATGTCGATGAAGTCGATTACGATCAGGCCGCCGAGGTCGCGCAGGCGCAACTGGCGGGCCACTTCATCGGCGGCTTCAAGATTGGTGTTGAGAGCGGTCGTTTCGATGTCGGCGCCGCGGGTTGCGCGTGCGGAGTTGACGTCGATCGAGACCAGGGCTTCCGTGTGGTCGATCACTACGGCACCGCCGGAGGGCAGGGGCACAGTGCGCGAGTAGGCCGTCTCGATCTGGTGTTCGATCTGGAAACGCGAGAACAGCGGCACATCGTCGCGATAGCGCTTGACCCGATGCACCATGTCCGGCATCACGTGGCTCATGAACTGCTGGGCCTGTTCGTGGATGTCGTCGGTGTCGATCAGGATTTCGCCGATATCCGGCTGGAAATAGTCGCGGATCGCGCGAATGACCAGTGACGATTCCTGGTAGATCAGGAAGGCCCCGGGGGCGGACTTGCCGGCGCCTTCGATCGCGCGCCACAGTTGCATCAGGTAATTCAGGTCCCACTGCAGCTCTTCCACGCTGCGGCCGATGCCGGCTGTGCGGGCGATGACCGACATGCCGGAGGGCAGGTCAAGCTTGTCCATCGTTTCGCGCAGTTCCTGACGATCCTCGCCTTCGACCCGGCGGGAGACACCGCCACCACGCGGATTATTGGGCATCAATACCAGGTAGCGGCCGGCCAGCGAGATGAAGGACGTCAGAGCTGCGCCCTTGTTGCCGCGCTCTTCCTTCTCAACCTGGACCATGATTTCCTGGCCTTCGCGCAGTGCTTCCTTGATCGAGGCATTGCGCACGTCCACGCCTTCGCTGAAATAACTGCGTGCAACTTCCTTGAACGGCAGGAAGCCGTGACGTTCTTCGCCGTAGTTGACGAAACAGGCTTCCAGCGAGGGTTCAATGCGGGTGATGACGCCCTTGTAGATGTTCGACTTGCGTTGCTCGCGTCCCGCAGTCTCGATGTCAATGTCGATGAGCTTTTGCCCGTCGACGATGGCCACGCGCAACTCTTCCTGCTGCGTGGCGTTGAACAACATGCGCTTCATGTTTTCTCCGTGGCCCGAAGGCCATCTCCTGCCGGGGCCAATGGCCGCGGCATGTTTTCGGGATGTACGCGAGGGCGGAGAGCGCTTGAGGGAGGGAGTTGCCTTGGTGTGCGGCGGCGTTACATCGTTGCCGGGGCCGCAGCGGGGCGCGGACGGAATTGATAGTTATGCCTGATCGGCACTTCGGCCTTGCCGCGCGCGCCGAAAATGTCGGGCGCTGCGTCGGTTGGCGGGCTGATGGTTTGAGCCTGGCGAAGCATGTTTTCCGATGAAACAGACAAACGGTTGTCAATTACGTCAACCGGCGAGCAGCACGGGGTTTCTCCCGTGCTTGCTCGCCGGACAAATCCTTACAATTCAAGCAGTCTTGTCCAGCGCTGCGACACGTTTCCCGGCGACAACTTCGGTGCCACCCTGGATCGTGTCGCAGCGATGCGTACACATTCACACTATCCCCACTGTATTTGCTTGTTGGCGAGGCCGGTGGAGTCGCCCCTGTGTAGAATGTGCTTTTTATTCTCACACGTGTTCCGGCTCTGTAACCGGAACGAAATAATTATATATACAAATGAAGGACTTAGCGACACCCCCGCATTCGGCGGGGCATTTGATCGCGAGCAACCCTTCGTCCGGTAGCGCGCCCCAGGTACGTCTGGTCACGATCGGTGACGAAGATGCGGACCAGCGTATCGATAATTTTCTGCTTCGCATCTGCAAGGGCGTTCCCAAAAGCCATGTTTACCGGGTCCTCCGCTCGGGCGAGGTGCGGGTGAACAAGGGACGCATTGATCAGACCTACCGGCTGCAGGTGGGCGACGTAGTTCGAATTCCCCCGATTCGGCTAGCCGAACGCGCACCGGTTCGTGCTCCAGGGGCTGAATTCGCCATCCTGTTCGAAGACGCGCATCTGCTGGTTATCGACAAGCCCGCAGGGGTCGCGGTTCACGGTGGGTCTGGCGTTAGCTATGGGGTCATTGAACAATTGCGGGCGGCGCGACCACAGGCGAAGTTTCTCGAACTCGTGCACCGGCTCGATCGCGACACATCTGGCGTGCTGCTGCTGGCAAAAAAGCGTAGCGCATTGGCCGAAATGCACAGGCAGATCCGCGATGGAGAAATGGATAAGCGTTACCTGGCCTTGGTGCACGGTGAATGGAAGAACCCGCGCCAGCATGTGAAATTGCCGCTGTTCAAATATACGACCCCCGATGGGGAGCGCCGCGTGCGTGTGCAGCCCGATGGGCAGCCTTCGCACACCGTTTTCAATCTGGTGCGCAAGCTGGGCGAGTTCGCGCTCCTGGAGGCTGAACTGAAGACTGGCCGCACCCACCAGATCCGGGTGCATCTGGCCTCGAGTGGCTTTCCCATCGTGGGTGATGAAAAATACGGCGATTTCGCCCTCAATCGCGCCCTTCTCAAATCGCAAGGCGCGCGACCGACGTTCAAGCGCATGTTCCTGCATGCTTGGCGTATCGGGTTTGCCCATCCCGAAAGCGGGGAGGTGCTTACGCTGACGGCGTCTCTGCCTCCTGAGTGTGAGCAATTCGTCAATTCTCTGGCGCAGCCCATGCCCGCCGCTTGACTGAGCCTTCTGTACGGAAAGATATGCCGGGAAAAAGATTTGACCTCATCGTGTTCGATTGGGACGGCACGCTGATGGACAGCACCGCTACGATTGTTGCCTGCATCCAGGCCGCTGCGCGCGACCTCGGGCTGCCGGTGCCTGATGACAAGCGTGCCGCCTTCGTCATCGGGCTCGATCTGCACAGTGCCATGCAGGCCGTGCTGCCGGAACTGGATGCACGGTTCTACCCAAGAATGGTGGAACGCTACCGCTATCACTATCTGACGCGCGATCACGGCCTGAGCTTGTTCGACGGCGTGCGCGAGATGCTGCACGACCTAGCTGGACGTGGCCACCTTCTGGCTGTTGCGACCGGCAAGAGTCGCGTCGGCCTGAATCGGGCGCTCGATGCCGCGGAACTGACCGCCGTTTTCGATGCCACCCGCTGCGCCGACGAGACCTTTTCAAAGCCGCACCCGGCCATGCTGCAGGAACTGGCGGAAGAGCTGGGGCAGGACATGTCGCGTGTCGTGATGATCGGGGATACGACTCACGATCTGCAAATGGCCATCAACGCCGGTGCCGCAGGC
>JAEZHR010000003.1 GCA_023416415.1 Pseudomonadota bacterium | reverse complement strand
CGTCGCGCTGCCGCGCTGGGTGGCGACAGTCTGCGTATATGATGCGATCCCGGCGCGCCTCAACGGTTCCTGCAGTTCGTTGACCTTTTCGCGCGAGACAAGTGCCGCAACCTGGATTACGAATTTTTCGGCATTTCCCCTGGCCGAATCAGCGCGCCCCTCCAGCAAGGCCAGCGCACGTGCGCCATCATCGCTGCGCGGAGCGACATTTGCCGGGGCTGACTGCGCCGGTTCGGCATGCCTGCTCGCGGGAGCGGGCGAACTTGCCTTCGGAGCAGTCGGCGGCGCAGTCTTCTGAGACACCGTAGGGGCAGGATTCGCCGGCGGTTTCGCGGCAACCGGCGGCATGATCTCAACCAGCTCTTCCTTCGCATCGAGTGCAGCCGCAGCCGGATTAGTGGGAGCATCCGTAGCAGAAGCCGTCGTGGCGCTCTGCGGCGCTGCCGGCAATGTGACCGGCGGCAGACTGTCACGTGCGGGAATCTGGATGGCGATGCCGTCAGCCACCGGCCTTGGTTCGGAATCAAGAATCATCGGCAGGCCGATGACGGCTGCCAGCACCAGCGCGACGGCGCCGACCAGACGCCGGCGTGCGCGCTTCTTTTCGGGCAGTACGGGATCTGCCGCCTCGTCGCGGCGGCTGGCGCTCGTGCGTTTGCGGGAACGCGTCGCCTTCGAGTCCTCCTCCGCACGGGAACGATAGATGCCGTCATCGGCGGCAGATTCCTGCCCGCTCTTGCGAAGGAATGAGAACAAACTCATGCGACAAATGGATTCATCTGAGAGTACCGGATCGCCCGCGCACCGTGGCTGCGACGGCGCTCAGGATACCTTCCCGTCGCGCAGCGCCTGCATCACGCCGGCCACCGTCAGGAACGACCCGAAGACCGCAATTCTATCATCCTCCCCTGCCTTGCTTCGAGCATGTGCGAAGGCTTCTGCAGGGCTGGCGAAGGTCAGGATGCTGCGCTCGGCTCCGGCCACGGTACTTGACTCCACACCAGCCTGTGCAAGGCGATGGGCAAGATCGGCCGCGGTGGCAGCGCGCGCCACTGGAAGATCGGTGAGGCACCAGTGATCGATGCGGTCTTTGAGGTGCGCGATCACGCCGGCGATGTCCTTGTCCTGCATCGCGCCGAATACCGCAAAGCTGTAGCGGTGGAATCCCATGTTGTCGAGATTGCGCGCCAGGGTCGCTGCAGCGTGCGGGTTGTGCGCAACGTCCAGGATCACGCTCGGGCGTCCCGGCAGGACCTGGAAGCGTCCGGGAAGTTCGACCAGCATCAGCCCGGTGCGCACTTCTTGCGCACCGACCGGCAATCGGTAGCGCAGGGCTTCCAGCGCGGCCAGCGCAGCCGAGGCGTTGAGCAGCTGGTTGGCACCGCGCAGGCTGGGGTAACCCAGCGAATTGCGGCGCATGGTGCGCCCGCCGTAGTTCCATTGCTGCTTGTCGCCGGCATAGTTGAAGTCCCGCCCAAACAGCCACAGATCCGTACCAATCGCCTCCGCGTGTTCGACCAGGGTTTGCGGCGGGACCGGGTCACTGCAGACCGCGACCCGACCAGGGCGGAAGATGCCTGCCTTTTCGAAGCCGATCTGCTCGCGCGTATCACCCAGATACTCGGAATGGTCGATGTCGACACTGGTGACGATCGCCACGTCGGCATCGATCACGTTGACGGCATCCAGCCGCCCGCCAAGGCCGACTTCGAGAATTACAGCATCCAGGTTGACATGCGCGAAAAGGCGCAGGATCGCCAGCGTCGTGAACTCGAAATAGGTCAGCGACACATCCCCGCGCTGCGCCTCGATTGCAGCGAACTGCGCGATCAGTTCGTCATCGGATACCGGCTCGCCATTGATGCGGGCGCGTTCGTTGAAATCGATCAGGTGGGGAGAGGTGTACAGACCCACCCGGTAGCCGGCCTGAAGCAGAATCGATTCCAGCATTGCGCAGGTCGAGCCCTTGCCATTGGTGCCGCCAACGGTGATGACCGGGCATTCGAAGGCGATACCGAGGCGGTCCTTGACCACTGCCACGCGCTCAAGCCCCATGTCGATGAGCTTTGGGTGGCGGACTTCGAGCAGCGTGAGCCAGTCGTTCAGGGTGGAAGGGGAATCTTGCATGATGGGCTGCTTGTAAAAATGAGAACGGCGAGTACGGCGCATCGCCGTGCTCGCCGTGTCAGGCATTGGCGTCGCTCAGGCCAGTACTTCTGCGGGCTGGTTCTGCAGCAACGCCAGCAAGTGGGCGATTTCCTCGCGCAACTTGCGGCGATCGACAATCATGTCAATTGCCCCTTTTTGCAGAAGGAATTCGGAACGCTGAAAGCCTTCCGGCAACTTCTCGCGCACCGTATTCTCGATCACGCGCGGGCCGGCAAATCCGATCAGCGCCTTGGGTTCGGCAATCACCACGTCGCCCATGAAGGCGAACGAAGCGGACACACCTCCCATGGTGGGGTCGGTGAGCACGGAAATAAAGGGCAGCTTCTTCTCCGACAGCTTGGTCAGCATCGAAGTCGTCTTGGCCATCTGCATCAGCGACAGCAGGCCTTCCTGCATGCGCGCACCGCCGGTGGCGGTAATGCAGATGAACGGTACCTTCTGTTCCAGCGCCGTCTGCGCACCGCGCACGAAGCGCTCGCCAACGACCGACCCCATCGAGCCGCCCATAAACTCGAACTCGAAGCAGGCAACCACCACCGGCAGGCTCATGATGGCACCACCCATGACGATCATGGCATCGGTCTCGCCCGTGGCTTCCAGAGCCTCCTTCAAGCGGTCCGGATACTTCTTGCTGTCCTTGAACTTGAGCGTATCGATCGGCAGCGTTTCCTGGCCGATTTCATAACGCCCCCCCTCGTCGAGCAGAGCATCGAGACGTTCGCGCGCGCGAATGCGCATGTGGTGGTCGCACTTCGGGCAGACATGCAGATTCGATTCGAGGTCCGTGCGATACAGGACGGACTCGCACGAAGGACACTTGACCCACAGGCCTTCCGGAACGGACTTGCGGTTGGTGGATGCGGAACGCTGGATACGCGGCGGCAACAGTTTCTCGAGCCAGCTCATGAGGATCCCTTCAGATTTCAGGTGGGCGCATTGTACCGCCGGCCCTTGCTGCGCGCCAACCTGCGCGATGCATCATCGTTTTATTCATCAAGCGCCCTGCGAATGCCGGAAATGAAATCCTTGACGGCCTTCACTGCCTGATCGCGCGGCGTGCTCTCCAGCTCCTGGATGATGCGACTACCGATGACCACAGCGTCGGCCAGTGCCCCGATCGACCTTGCACTCTCGGCATCACGGATTCCAAAGCCTACCCCGACCGGCACCGACACGTGCTTGCGAATCTGCGGAATCTTTTCCGCGACCGCGCCCAGATCCAGTGCGCCGGAACCAGTCACCCCCTTGAGCGATACGTAGTACACGTAACCGCTTGCGATCCGGCCAACCTGCGCGATGCGCTCCTCGGTGGACGTTGGCGCCAACAGGAAGATCGGATCCATGCCGTTTCTCTTGAGCGCGGCAGCAAAGCTTTCACATTCCTCCGGGGGATAATCGACGACCAGCACGCCGTCGACACCGGCTGCCCTGGCCTCTTCAATGAAGGTTGCCGTGCCCATGCGCTCAATCGGATTGGCATAGCCCATCAGCACGACAGGTGTCGCATCGTTGGACTGCCGGAACGTGCGTACGAACTGCAGAACCTGGCGAAGACCGACACCGTGGGCCAGCGCCTGCTCGGAGGCGCGCTGGATAACCGGGCCGTCAGCCATGGGATCGGAGAATGGAACCCCCAGTTCGATGATGTCGGAGCCTCCCTCAACCAGCGCATGCATGAGCGGAAGCATCAGTTCTGGAGTGGGGAAACCGGCGGTAATGAAAGGGATCAGGCCCTTTCTTTTCTCTTCGGCGAGAAGAGAAAAGGTGGATTGGATTCTGGACATGATGACGCGTTTCTACGTTATTGCTGTTCCTGCCGCAAATGATGCGGCCGGCGCGAAATTTAATGGCGCACTAGATTTTTTTCTTCATCCGCTCGGCCACTGTATGCATGTCCTTGTCACCGCGCCCTGACAGGTTGGCCAGAACGATCTTGTCCTTTGGCAGCGTCGCCGCGAGCTTGGCGGCATAGGCGAGCGCATGACTCGATTCCAGCGCGGGAATGATGCCTTCGACGCGACAGCAGGTATGAAAGGCTTCCAGTGCCTCATCGTCGGTGATCGTCACGTACTCGGCGCGCCCCGAATCCTTCAGCCATGCATGCTCCGGGCCGACGCCAGGATAGTCGAGGCCAGCGGATACCGAATGAGTTTCGATGATCTGGCCATTTTCGTCTTGCAGCAGGTAAGTGCGATTGCCGTGCAATACGCCCGGTGAACCTGCAGTAAGAGAGGCTGCATGGTGTCCGCTTTCCAGCCCTTCGCCAGCAGCCTCGACTCCAACCAATTGCACACCGCGTTCGTCAATGTACGGATAGAAGATGCCCATCGCGTTCGAACCGCCACCGATGCACGCTACAACGTAGTCCGGCTGACGACCCGACTGACGCGGCATCTGCTCCAGACATTCGCGCCCGATCACGGACTGGAAATCGCGCACCATCATCGGATATGGATGCGGACCGGCGACGGTGCCGATGATGTAGAAGGTATTTTCGACGTTGGTCACCCAGTCGCGCATCGCTTCGTTGAGGGCATCCTTGAGCGTCTTCGAACCGGATTCAACAGGTACCACTTTCGCGCCCAGCAACTCCATCCGGTACACGTTCTGCAGTTGGCGTCTGACGTCCTCGCTGCCCATGTAAACCACGCACTCCAAGCCAAAACGTGCGCAGATGGTTGCGGTTGCGACACCGTGCTGGCCGGCGCCGGTCTCGGCGATCACGCGCGGCTTGCCCATGCGCTTGGCAAGCAGGGCCTGACCGATAACGTTGTTGATCTTGTGCGCGCCAGTGTGATTCAGATCCTCTCGCTTGAAGTAGATCTGCGCCCCACCCGCCATTTCCGACCAGCGCCGTGCGTGATAGATCGGGCTGGGGCGGCCGACGAAATCCTTCAGCTCGCGATCGAACTCGGCGAGAAATTCGGGATCGGTGCGGAAGTGCGCGTACCCTTCCTTGAGCTCGTTGAGAGCATGGGTCAGGGTTTCGGAGACGAAGCTGCCGCCGTAGGGACCAAAATGGCCGCGTGCATCGGGCAGGCTGTAAGTGGCCGACTGGTAGATCGCGGTACCGGAAACGGGAGAACGCTCTCCGTATCCGCCCGTGGGATTTAATTCCTTCATGCTGATTCTCTCTGTTCGCTGGATTGGATGTCCGCAGCGCGGACTACTGCAATGAACTCGCGGATCCGGACTGCGTCCTTGATGCCCTTCGATGCCTCGACGCCGCTGCTGACATCGACTGCGTAGGGACGCAGTCCGCGCACGGCTTCAGCCGCGTTTTGCGCGTTCAACCCACCACTCAAAACGGCCCGAGGCGCGAGCTCTTTTGGAACGAGAGACCAATCGAAAACCTTTCCGCCGCCGCCATAGCCATCCACAAAGGCGTCGAGCACTAGGCCGGAGAAAAGTGGACTGGCGGCACGATAACGACGCTCCCATTCTAGCAAATCGGCGCCTGCCATTTCGGGCCGTACCGCCAGAGCGCGCGTGAAGGGCCGCTGCACGGCCGTGGCAATCGCCACGCATTGTTCGACACTTTCATCACCATGAAACTGCAGCGCAGCCACCGGCGCCTGTGCGAGGATTTGGCTTGCCTCCTCAACCGTGGCGTTGACCAGCAAACCTACGGCTTGCACATATGGGGGCAACGAGGCGATCAAGGCAGCGGCGTCGGCAGCGGAAACGAAACGCGCGCTTTTTGGGTAGAACACCAGACCGATGGCATCGGCACCGGCTTCAACCGCCGCGTCGAGGTCGGCCCGTTGCCTGAGGCCGCAAATTTTAATACGGGTACGGTGAATCATGCGGGATGGAAATTCGGAACTGACGGAAACAGCACGCCCTGCTCCTGCGGCAGGCCCCAGTGCGCATCGTAACCGATGTGCGTCAGGTACAAGCCGTCGGGCATGAAGGTCGGAGCAGCACGACTGCGGTCGCGTGCGGCCAGAATATCCGCCATCCATTCTGGCGGCTGGTTTCCGTTCCCGACCACGATCAGGGAACCGACGATGTTGCGCACCATGTGATGCAGGAAGG